>DASCOC010000208.1:0-2538 GCA_036011805.1 Rhodospirillales bacterium | reverse complement strand
ATGAGCGAAGAACCCAAAGCCAGACCCAAAGTTCCGGAGGGCAAGACTGCCTATATGACCACCCGCCAGATGGAGGCTAACGAAAAGGGCTTCGTCGGCTACGAAACCACCTGGGGGCCGTGGCTAAAAGAGGTCGAGTACACCACCCCGAAACAGCCGTAACGCGGCCGTTTCCATCGGACGCGGTTCCGGTTTCACGCGCCACTGTCCCTCCGTCCTCACAGTCTCAACTGGCGAAAAAACATCCATGCTAATCGCGCAATTATCCGATACCCACCTAAAAGCCGGAGATGACGAGGACCCCCGCTGGGGTTCTCGCGAGAATGACCTGCGTGCCTGCGTCGCCGACATTAACGACCTTGATCCCATGCCCGACGCCGTCATTCACACCGGTGATATGACCCAGCATGGCCGGGCGGCGGAATTTGCCCACGCCCGAGAACTCCTTGCGGCGCTGGAGGCACCCCTCTACGTCACCCCCGGTAACCGCGATGGCCGCAAGGGAATGGCGCGAGCCTTCGCCGAAGACGGATACATGATGGCCGATGGCGCTTTCGTCCACTATGCCGTCGAGGATCATCCGGTAAGGCTGGTCGCCGTCGACTCCCTCGACGATAATGGCAGCAACAAGGGTGATCTTTGCCATGCCCGCCTAGCAGCGCTCGACGCCACCCTGGCCGAAGCGCCGGCGTGGCCGACGGTATTGTTCATGCACCACCCGCCCTTCGACGTGCCGACCGCTCCCGACCCGTTTGCCTATCAGCACCGTCAGGCGGCGGCCGACCTGGCGGCGGTGGTCTCCCGGCACTGCCAACAAGTGGTCCGCATCTTTACCGGGCATATGCACCGCCCATGGACGGCGATGGTGGGGGGGATTGCCGCCAGCACCGTTCCCAGTGTCGCCGCCGACCTGCGCAAGGGTCACTATGCGCCATCAATGGCAGGGCGGCCGGTCTATCAGGTGCACCGGTTCGAAGCCGATAGGGGGTTCGTCAGCGAGACCCGCTTAGTCGGTTTCGGGAGGACTCTCGATAAGGAGTCCTCCCGGACTCAAGCCGGCCTTCAGCTGGCGTAAAACTCGCGCAGGATTTTCACTACCTCGGGACGGCTGAATTCGCCTGGGATATCTTCACCCGCGGACAGCATCTCACGTTGTTTGGTTCCTGAAATGCTTATGTGATGCTCTGAATCATGGGGACAAGTCTTAGCCGTCGCCATGCCGTAACATTTTTTGCAGAAGAACGTGATGTCGATCTTCAGCGGCACCGTGATCAACGCCCCGTCCCAAAGCGAGTCGAAAACGTCCTGGGAATCGAAGGGCCCGTAATAGTCGCCGACGCCCGCGTGGTCGCGCCCGACGATCAGGTGCGAACAGCCGAAGTTCTGGCGAATGAGGGCGTGGAACAGCGCCTCTCTGGGACCGGCATAACGCATTTCGATTGGGTACCCGGCCTGGATGACGGTGCCCTCGACGAAGTAATTGTCGATCATCGCCTGAATCGCTTTAGTCCTGGTTTCTGCCGGAATATCACCCGCTTTCAATTTGCCCAGGACCTGATGAATGAACACCCCATCGGTTATCTCGACGGCGATCTTGGCTAGATATTCATGACTGCGGTGCATCGGGTTGCGGGTCTGGAAGGCGGCCGCCTGATGCCAGCCTTTTTCCATGAACAATGCACGCGATTCAGCCGGGCGCATGAACAGATCGGGGTATTTTTCGGGATACTCGCCTTCCGACAGCGCCGTCACCGGGCCGCCCAGGTTAACGTCACCCTGTTCCAAAACCTTTTGGGCGCCGGGGTGCTCGGCATCGGTGGTGCCGTAGACGTTTTGGCATTCGAACTCTTTATCAATGCCGTATTTTTCCTGGACCGTCATGATCCCCATGGTCTCACCACTGTCGGCGTCAACCAGCGCTACCTCTTCGCCGATGTCGATGCTGTCGGCCAAATCGGGCTCAGCGGCCAAGGTCACCGGAATTGGCCAAAATAAGCCATCATCCAGCTTCATGTTTTCACAACACCCTCGCCAATCTTTTTCGCTCATGAAACCATCTAGTGGTGTATAGGCGCCCATGGCGAACATGATCAGATCTGAAGTCTCACGGCTGGTCATCGGGACTTTTTTTAAGGTATTGGCGCGCTTTACCGCGTCCGGGCGCTCGGCCTCTGGAATGATCAGCGGTTTTAAATCTTGGCCGCCGTGGGGGGGAACAAGTTTTGACATTTAGCCTCTCTATTTACATTGCGGGAATGCCGCTAGATTACGACCCTCTTACCCTCACCTCCAACCCTTTTCGGAAGCCGGTCTTCGGTGCTGATTAACGGATTGGTCGGCCCCCATTGAGTGGTCCAACATGAATGTTAGTGCATGACCGGTTCCTGGTCCATCGGGATTGGTCGGCCCCCATTGAGTGGTCCAACATGAATGTTAGTGCATGACCGGTTCCTGGTCCATCGGGATGATGGTTTCCGGAGCCGGTGGGCGGTAGCCCAATGCACTGTGGGGCCTCTTCGTGTTGTAATGTTTTCTCCA
>DASCOC010000207.1:0-2449 GCA_036011805.1 Rhodospirillales bacterium | reverse complement strand
GATGAATATGTCCACCATCCCCGAGACTGAAATCGAGGCTCTGGTGGAAGACATCGGCGATACGGCCGAAGAACAGGCCCAACGCGTCTAGCAAATACTAACTCGACATTTTCAGGGGGAAGGGCATCGCCCTTCCCCCGTTTTTTTTGTTATTATACTTGTGCTCTTCACAAGAACCGTGCACCGACTTATAGGCTTCAAACCATGGAATACATGCTTTCTCCCGAATACCGCTGGCTGTGGTCCGCAGCCTTGGCGGTGGCGTTGTTTTATCCCATCAGGCAGATGATCTGGGTGTTATCGGTGCGCAAGGAACAGCGCCGGGCCGGCGAATTGCCCGACGAGAAATTTCGGAAATACCTGAAGGGCCGCGCCACCGTCACGTCGGGGCTTTTATGCCTGGTTTTCGCCGCCGCATACGGCGGGGTCATGTTCGGGGGAAATCCGTGAATCTGAAAAGCTTTACCGATCCAAGGGTGCTGCGCCGGTTCATCATCCTGATGGCCATACTCACTTTTGGCGGCTTCACGTTCTGGGCGGTGACCGGAAGCTTTGTTCAGGCGCCGCCAGGCGATTACGAAGTCCGCCAGGGGGACATTCATTTAGGGGACAAGAAATTCGACGAGGCCCTGGAACGTTTCAACGCGGCGCTTTCGGTCTCTCCCGACCATCGCGGCGCGCTGATGGGCAGGGCCTTGGTGTTTTTGCTATCCGAACGCTACACGGAAGCGGAAGCCGAATTCAGCTATTTGATTAAATATCTCCAGGCCAAGCTGGACTCCGACGACATTACGGGTTTTGCGGTTTACGCCGCCGCCTACGCCAACCGGGGCATTCTGTACGACCGCACGGGGCGCTATGATAAGGCGCTCGCCGATTACATTCAGGCGTTGAAGATCGACGAAGGCGCCGTTGACGGGCCCGGCCTGGTCGACAAGGTCATCTACGGGACCCCGAGACCGTCGACCGTTCGCAAGCGCGCCCTTTACCTGCAACAGCAATTGGCCCTGCCAGAGGAACGGCGTGTTCTCAGGATACCTAAAAAGGACGCCGAACAGCGCCTATACAAGCCCTATTAAAGCCTCAAGAAAATTGCCCGGTTGGCAAACAAGGCCAGAAATGCCATCATCCGGGTGTACATTAAACGGGGGAATTAACGGATAACCGTTTAAACGGAATATTTTATTCAAAGTAAAGGGGAGCCTTTAATGTCGGAAGAAAATGCACCAGAATCGCAGGAAGAAGACGATACGATGCCGTCGGCCGGTAAGCAGCTTATGGTCATGGGTATTATCGTTGTCGGCATTACCATCGTTCTAAGCGGCGGCGTGTGGCTGTCGATATTTTTGAAGAGCTGATCTAGTCGAGGAGGTGTGATTCTCCAGCCTTTTGGCAGGGTTTTTTGTCTCGATTTGACGGGCCTTTCAGGGCCCTTCATTTCTATCGGGGTGTTCTACCAAGGTTTTGTCTGAATGAGGTGAGACCATGAAAAAACACATTATTTTAGTGTTGTCGGCTCTGGCGGTGTTTGGATTGTCGGCGCCGGTGGATGCGGAATGCTACGATCCTCCGGGCGCCTACGTCGTCTGGTCCAAGTGCCAGTTCGCCCGGAAAAATTTCGAGGGCGTCGATCTGAGTGGCGCGGTGATGGACGATATCGTCCTCCACCATTCCAAATTAAAAGGCATCAACCTTGAAAAAGCCGACCTTCGCGGCGCCGACCTGTCGAACACCGATTTGTCGGGGGCGAACCTGAAAAGAGCCCGGCTCAATAAGGCCATCATCAAGGACGCCAATCTCACCGGCGCCGACCTTTCGGGCGCCAACCTGGAAGGCGCCGACCTGGAACGGTCCATTCTCACCGGTGCCAAGATCAAGGGGACCAAGTTCGACGCCGTCAGGATGTCGGATGTCACCTGGACCGACGGCAAGACCCAGTGCAAGGGCGGTTCCGTCGGCAAGTGCAATAAATAGCGCGTTCCGTTCTTCGAACCAGTTTGGACCCTAGAACTGGACTATTTCCAGTACGTCCTGAAAAAGCACCATAAAGAAAAATACCGCCGCGATGGAGCCGAACAACAGACGGACGAAATCGCTTTCCCCATCTTCGTCCCTGAAGCGGATCCCATGGAGCGCGATATACCCGGTGGCAGCCAGGAAAATGAAATTTACGAAGGGCTCGGCCTCGCCGACGAACTCAAACATGGCCAGACATTAGCGGTTGATTGGAACCCGGACAAGAACCACTTACAGATAAAAGCGGCCCCCTCGGGGTCAGCGGCGGGGCTGGCTCACGTCACTGTAATTGCCTGGTCGGCCCCCATTGAGTGGTCCAACATGAATGTTAGTGCATGACCGGTTCCTGGTCCATCGGGATGATGGTTTCCGGAGCCGGTGGGCGGTAGCCCAATGCACTGTGGGGCCTCTTCGTGTTGTAATGTTTTCTCCA
>DASCOC010000206.1:0-7238 GCA_036011805.1 Rhodospirillales bacterium | reverse complement strand
GGGCTATGTCCTGCGGCCAACGTCTTTATTCCTCGTTCCCTGGTCCTTGATCCCGGGGTTTTTCCTCCCCGGTATCACTTCCCTTTTGGTAGCCGACGGCATATCCGAAACCGCTGGCCATTCTATAAACGTTTAAAATTCCGGCGGCTCCGCCAAGAAAAATGAACACCAACATCAACCATGGCCGGGTATCCAACCACTGATCCAACAACCAGCCGATGCCGACCCCGATGGCGACGGCAGAAACTAACTCGACACCGACGCGGAATGCAAGGCCAAGTGCGTTCCCTGGCGGTTGATTCTTGTCCTTTTTTTTCGATGCCGGGCCGTGGCTTCGCTCCCGCGCGTCGCGAAGCCGGGTTTCCAGCGTTTCAAGATCTCGTTCAGGGGGTTGATCGCTCATGGCGAAGCCCTTGGTGTTAGGCCGTCGCCTTTATTTCATCGGCGCGCTGAAGGTCCACCGACACCAATTGGGAAACGCCGCGTTCGGACATGGTGACGCCGTAAAGACGGTCCATGCGGGCCATGGTCATGCGGTGGTGGGTAATGATGACGAAACGGGTGGTGTCGGTGTGGGCCATTTCCTCGACCAGGGCGCAGAAACGGTCGACGTTGGCATCGTCCAGCGGCGCGTCGACCTCATCGAGGACGCAGATCGGCGCCGGGTTGGTCTGAAACACCCCGAACAACAAGGCCAGCGCCGTCAGGGCCTGTTCGCCGCCGGACAGCAACGACAGCACCTGCAGGCGTTTGCCGGGCGGGCTGGCCATGATTTCCAGGCCGGCGTCGAGCGGATCATCGGAATCGGTCAGTTCCAGGTGCGCCTGGCCGCCGCCGAAAAGCCGCACGAAAAGCTCCCGGAAATGCTTGTTCACCTCCTCAAAAGAGGCCAGCAGGCGCTTGCGGCCTTCGCGGTTCAACTCGGAAATACCGCGGCGCAGTTTGTCGATGGCCTTCAGCAGATCTTCGCGTTCTGAAATTAAGGTGTCGATCTGCTCTTTCATTTCCTCGGCTTCGGATTCGGCGCGCAGGTTCACCGGACCCATGGTCTCGCGTTCCCGGTTGAGGCGATCCACCTTGCGCTCGATCGCTTCCAGGTCGGGCAACTCGGCGTCGGGCTTCAGGCCGGAAATCTCAAACAGCTGGTCGGGACGGCAATTAAGACGGTCCTTGATGCGGTCTGCAATGGCCAGGCAGGCCTGCTTGGCCTGTTCGACAAGGCCTTCGGCGCGAACCATGTTTTCCCGGGCCGCCGCCAATTCCGCTTCCGCCGCACGCAGGTCCTTGTCGGCCACGGCTAGCGCAGACTCGGCTTTGGCCAGGGTGTCGGCCAATTTCTTGCGTTTTTCCTCGGCCGCCTCATGGGCGCTTAAAAGCGCCTGGCGTTGTTCGGAAATTTCGGCCGGACGGGCGGCAAGGCGTTCAAGTTCCGCTTCCATGGCCTGGCGGCGCTCAATCAGGTGCTGCAATTGGGCCTCGGCGGTTTGGGCGCGGTCCTGCCAAGAGCTGACCTCGGCATCAATGGTGGCAAGGCGTTGGGCACGTTCCTCGGCGGCGCGCTCCAGCGTGTCGTGGCGGCTCTGGCATTCCACTTGGGTGGTGCGCAGCCCCGCCAATTCGTCCCGGTTGGCGGCGATCTCCCGCCTCGGCCCGTCGGCGTCGGGAATGTCCGCCAGCGTCCGGGCAGCGTCTTTTTCCTCAATCTCAAGCTGTTCAAGGTCGACGCCAATGGCGATATCTTGTTCCTGCAAGGAGGCGAGAAGGGACAGTTGTCCGGCCGAGCGTTCCTTGATCTCGGCAACCCTGTCGCGGGCCTGGTCATAGGCGGTGTCTGCAGAAGCGACGGCTTCGCGAGCGTTCTGTTCACCTTCGCGGGCTTCGGCTTCGGCGGCCTTGGCGGCGGTCAGCCGGTCCTCGGCGACGGTGGCGGCGATCTCGGCCTCGGACAGATTCTCGCGCGCCGCCTTCAGGCGCTTGCGTTGTTCGAGGCGGGCTTGGGACGCGGTCACGGCGTCAGCGGTTACCGTGTAGCCATCCCAACGCCATAGGCCGCCGGCACGGCTGACCAGGCGTTGCCCCTGGGCCAAATCGGCGGACAGACGCTGGCCCTGGTCTTCATCATCGACGACCCCGATCTGGGTCAGGCGGCGAGCGAGCGCCTCCGGCGCGCGGACGAAGTCGCTCAAGGGACGGGCGCCGGTGGGCAGCGCCGGCGGGTTGTCCATGGCGCCCAAGGTCCGCCAATGGCTGGGTGCGTCGGCGTTGTCGGATGCCGTCAGGTCTTCGCCAAGCGCCGTGGCCAGCGCCGCCTCATAGCCTTCCTCGACGCCAAGGGCATTGAATACCGGCGGCCATTGATCCTGATCGTCGGCGTTGAGGACTTCGCTTAAAGCGGCGGCTTCGGCCTCAAGGCGGGTCGCGGTGGCGGCAGCGGCATGGGCGCCGTCGGCGGCGGCTTTGGTTTTGCCGATCGCCTCGATGCGATCCTGTTCGGCCGCTTCGGCAGTGACGCGGGCCTGGTCCAGGGTGGCGCGGGTTTCATCCAGGTGCTGTTGGGCTTCATCCAAAACCGAAGCCTCGGGCGATTCGTTCAGCAATTCATCGCGTTGGCCGTTGATCACGCGGCGCCGGGACTGAAGCCGTTCGGTGCGATTTTTTAAATCGACAATCTTGTGCTCAAGGGCGGTGCGTTGGGCCTCGTCATTGACCAATTGTTCGGTCTGCGCCGTCAGTTTGGCGTCCAATTCCTCGACCGCTTTGTTGGCGGCGGCGAGCGCCCCGGCGGCCTCGGCCAGGGCTTCTTCCTCGCCTTCGTCGGCGGTCTTGATGCGGTCGCCTTCTTCCTTCAGGCGGGTGAGGGCGGCCTCGGCGTCGCGGACAAGGGCGTCTTCCCGGGCCTTATCGGCGGCGGTTTCCTCGATCCGGTTCCGGGTTTCGGTGGTTTGCGCCTCGATGCGTTGTTCTTCCGCCTCAAGGCTGTCGCGGGCCAGGGTCAGGCGTTGCAGCTCAGCCGCGGCTTCGGCCTCGGCGTGGCGCTGTTTCGGCATCTCGGCGGCGTGTTCGGCCTGCACCGCGGCGGCCGCGGCGGCGGTGCCGGTTAGGTCCGTTACCATGCCCGCCAATTCCGTCAGTTCCTTGGTCGCCGCCTCAAGGGTCTGCTCATCGGCGGTCCAGCGCAGGAAGAACAGGGTCGCTTCGGCCTTGCGGATGTGGTCGGAAAGATTGCGGTAGCGGTTGGCCTGGCGGACCTGCTTTTTTAGATGCGCCAACTGCGCGTCCAGGGTGATCAAAATATCGTCCAGGCGCTCAAGGTTGGTTTCGGCGCCGCGCAGCCTCAATTCGGCTTCGTGGCGGCGCGAATGCAGGCCGGTGATGCCGGCCGCCTCTTCCAGGATCAATCGGCGTTCGGTCGGCTTGGCGGCGATGACGGCGCTGATCTTGCCCTGGCTGACCAATGCCGTTGACCGGGCGCCGGTGGCGCTGTCGGCGAACAGCAGTTGCACATCCTTGGCCCGGACCTCGTGGCCGTTGACCCGGAAGGTGGATCCCTTTTCGCGTTCGATGCGGCGGCTGATTTCCAATTCATCGGAGTCGTTGAATTGAGCCGGGGCGACGCGGGCGGCGTTGTCGAGGCTGAGAATGACTTCGGCAATATTGCGGGCCGGGCGGTCGCGGGTGCCGCCGAAGATGACGTCGTCCATCTCGCCGCCGCGCATTTGTTTGGCCGATGATTCCCCCATTACCCAGCGCAGCGCCTCGACAAGGTTTGATTTGCCACAGCCGTTGGGGCCGACGATCCCGGTCAGGCCAAGATCAATCTGTAAGTCGGTGCCATCGACGAAGGACTTGAAGCCCGATAACCGGAGTTTGTTAAATCGCAGCACGGTCTAGGTCGTCCTTATCATGGTGGTCAAATGGGCGGTCATTTGGGCGATCATTTGCTTAGGGCCTTATCCAACACCTTCTTGAAGGCGTCGAACGGCTGGGCGCCTGAGACGGTGTCATCGCCGATGATAAAAAACGGCGTCGAATCGACCTTATGGGTTTCTATGCCGAACTGTTTGCCATTGTTGATGTGTATCAACAGAGCTTGGCGTTTCAGGCAGGCCTGGACATCATCCCCGGACAAGCCGCCGAACCGCGCCACCTTGGTCAACGCCTGCATGGGGTTTTGGCTTCGCGACCATTGCGGCTGGGACCGGAACAGAATTTCGATGAAGCCGAAGAATTTTGTCGGCCCGGCGCACCTGGCGATCATGGACGCCGCCAACGCCGCCGTGCCCAGGGGGAAGTCCCGATAGACCAAGCGCACTTTGCCGGTATCGATGTAGTCCTTCTTGATCTGGGGCAGGGTCTCGCGATGGAAGGCGGCGCAATGGGGACATCCCAGCGACGAATATTCGACCATGGTCACCGGCGCGTTGGCTTTGCCAAGCCCCATTTCGGCCTTGGCCTCATCGAGGCTGACGATGGCCGCTGTTGCCGGCGCCGAAAACACATGAGACCCAGCGAGGATGGCGATCAACGCAAGACTTAGTACAAAACGTCGCAAACGTGCCTCCTAAAACACAAGATATTGAGACGATCATAATATCGCCTTTGCCTCAGAGTCGACTCATTTTGCAGGGGATAACCCCCATTTATTGCCCTATTGAAGTCTATACTCCTTATTTAATCGCCGCTGCGGCCGATGACGGCACGGCCCAACGCCCTTAAGGAGCGCTGTAAGTCCTCGTCTTCGACGTCAATCAGGCTTTCGACCAGATTGGTTTCCTCGTCTGTTTTCAGCGGCCTTGGGGTCCACGCCGGTTTTTCCCCGGTTTCGGGCAATGGCCCCTGGGTGATCTTCAGGCGGGCAACGGCCTTAAACCCGAAATAGCCGTTGATTCGCTCGATCAGCAGCGGTTCCAGGTGTAGCAGTTCGGTCGCCATGCTGCCACTGTCGATGCGAAGATGAAGCGTGCCGTCATCGCCGGCGCCGGTTGGGTAGGTGATTTTTTCGGGCTGGCTGTGGCCGGCCAGGTGATCGCCCGCGATGACCGACCAGTCCTTGAGGATGGCACCGTCGGCGAATCCACGCTTGCCGAAGGCCGTTTTGGTTGCAGCCGACAACGAGGTCGCCAGGGCACGGGGGCCGCCGCCGCGTTTTTTTCGTTTGATGGTTTTTGCGGTCATGGGGTGATGCTAGAATTGCCAGCGCTTTAGGGCAATCGGACAAAATGCCCATGATTGATTCTTAAATGATTCGGCACTGACCTTGACCCGTTCGCTTGTCTTACCCGATCCCAAAACTATCCGCCGCCGGCTTCTGGGTTGGTACGACCGCAACGTGCGGGTGCTGCCGTGGCGCTACGTTCAGGGCACGCCGCCGGATCCTTACCGGGTGTGGCTGTCCGAAATCATGCTGGCGCAGACCACGGTGGCGACGGTAAAGGGCTATTTTGAGGATTTTTTGGGGCGCTGGCCAAAGCTGGAAGACCTTGCGGCGGCGGATCTGGACGAGGTCCTGCACGCCTGGCAGGGGTTGGGGTATTACGCCCGGGCGCGCAGCCTGCATCAATGCGCCCGGTTGCTGGCCACCGAAATGAAGGGACGGTTCCCGGATACGGAAGACGGGCTCCGGCAGCTTCCCGGCATCGGCGAATACACCGCCGCCGCCATCGCCGCGATCGCCTTCGGCCGCAAGACGATGCCCGTGGATGCCAATATAGAAAGAGTAACGGCCCGCCTTTATGCCGTCGCCGAGCCCTTGCCCGGTGGGGTTAAGAGAATTAATGCTCTGGCCCGTGGATTAGCCTCCAAAACCCGTCCCGGAGACTTGGCCCAGGCGATGATGGATTTGGGCGCCACCGTTTGCAGGCCCAAGTCGGCGGATTGCGGGGCCTGCCCGTTAAGTGCGGAATGCTTGGCGACAAAATCCAAAGACGCGGCCCGCTATCCGGTGAAGGCGAAGAAAAAGCCACGCCCCGTTCGCCACGGCATGGTGTTTTGGGCGCACCGGGGAAATGGCCAGGTGCTGTTGCGGCAAAGACCGGCAAAAGGGCTGTTGGGTGGGATGATGGAAATTCCGTCAACCGACTGGCGCGATAAGAAATGGAAACCAAGTGAGGCCGCCGTTGCCGCGCCCGTCGCCGCGGCATGGCGTCCGCTGGAAGGCATTGTCCGCCATACCTTTACCCATTTCCATTTGGAATTGACGGTGTTGACGGCGGAGATCAACGGGCAACGAGGGCCAAAGGGCGCCTTTTGGTGCCTGCCTTCAAAATTCTCGGAACACGCCCTGCCGACGGTGATGAAAAAGGTCGCCAGGCACGTAACGAAACACGCCGCCGATTAATCGTCGTAAGCGATCAAGGTTTCGAAGGGGACGCCATCCAAGCGTTCACGTCCGTTCAGGAACGTCAGTTCGATAATGCAGGCGATGCCGACGACGTCGGCGCCGGCTTGGTTGAGCAGGTTGATGGAGGCGGCCATGGTGCCGCCGGTGGCCAACAGGTCATCCAGGATAACGACGCGCTGGCCTTTGGCTATCGCGTCGGACTGGATTTCGATGGTGTCGGTGCCGTATTCCAGGTCGTATTCGTGGCCAATGGTGTCGCCCGGCAGCTTGCCCTTCTTGCGGATCATGGTGAAGCCGAGGCCCAGGCGCGCCGCCAACGGCGCCGCCACCAGGAAGCCCCGGGATTCGATCCCCGCCAGAATGTCGGGCTGAAACTGTCCGGCGATTTTAGACAACCGGCCCAACGCCACCTGCCAGGCATCGGCATCGGCCAGCAGGGTGGAAATGTCATAAAACAGGATTCCCTGTTTCGGGAAATCCGGGATCGAGCGAATGTGGTCTTTCAGGTCCATGGGGCGGCCTATCATTCTAAGGTTGCTGTTGGCGCGCATGGTAAAACCTTGCCCGTGGATAGGCAATCACCAGCCAGCGTTTGGAAATAACCAGGCGGCAGGATTGAATCAATTGATTCATGTTTCTACCGAGTGTTTCAAAGTGTTGCATTTTTTATGGGTCCGGGGTGTCCGTCATCAAAACATTTGGGACGCCTGAGTCTGTTTCGTAACAGAGGATCTGGCCCATCTTGGTTTGGTGTTAAGCCGCTTGTCTTCTTCTATTCCTCCCCCAACCTTACCCATACCTATGCCGGCATCATCATGGCGCATGCGATGTTAGGGATTCCCTTCGTCGTCATCACGGTGACGGCAACGCTGGTCGGTTTCGATCACTCGCTGACCCG
>DASCOC010000205.1:0-7778 GCA_036011805.1 Rhodospirillales bacterium | reverse complement strand
AAAACGTTCTTGGCCAGATCGAGGCCGACAGTGGTAACATTCATGGCGGATGGCTCCTTTTGCTCGTGGTTGCATAATGACAACCACACTTTGGCACATTGCGATGCCGGGAGCGGGAGCCATCCACCCCATCTGCTTTCGGGGGGTAAGCGGACATTGTTGCTGCGCCGGTGACAATTCCGGCGGCAATTCCCCAATTCCGGGGACGCCATCCTTAATTTCATGGGTTCCAAGGGACAGATGGCCCTTGGTGGGGGTTGAGGGGGCGACGTCCCCTTAATATCCCCGCCCTTTGCGCTATCGACGGGGTGGGGTAAAATCGGTGATTCTCTGGTCTTCGCGCACAACGGTTAAAAGACTTCCATGAAACAATATCTCGATCTTCTCCGTCATATCCGCACCGAAGGCGTGCTCAAGGGCGACCGCACCGGCACCGGCACGCAAAGTGTCTTCGGCTATCAAATGCGGTTCGATTTGAACGCCGGGTTCCCGTTGCTGACGACCAAGAAGCTGCACCTGAAATCGATCATTCACGAGCTGTTGTGGTTCCTCTCGGGCGGTACCAACGTCAAGGATTTGAATGCCGTCGGTGTTAAAATCTGGGACGAGTGGGCCGACGAGCATGGTGAGTTGGGGCCTGTTTACGGCCATCAGTGGCGGTCCTGGCCGACGCCTAGCGGTGATAAAATCGACCAGATTTCGGCGGTCGTCGACGCCATCAAGACCAATCCCAATTCGCGCCGCCACATCGTCAGCGCCTGGAACGTCGCCGATGTCGACGACATGGCGCTGCCGCCGTGTCACTGCCTGTTTCAGTTTTATGTCGCCGAGGACAAGCTGTCGTGCCAGCTCTACCAACGCAGCGCCGACGTGTTCCTGGGCGTGCCGTTCAACATCGCGTCCTATGCCTTGCTGACCCAGATGGTGGCCCAGGCGGCGGGGCTGGGGCTGGACGATTTCGTGCACAGTTTCGGCGACGCGCATTTGTACGCCAATCATTTCGAACAGGCCGACCTGCAGTTGCAGCGCGAACCGTTGGCGCTGCCGCGGATGACCCTGAATGCGGACGTCACCGACATCTTCGGGTTCAGTTACGACGATTTCCGCCTCGACGGCTACGAGGCCCATCCCCACATCGCCGCCCCGATCGCCGTTTAGGGCCGGTATCGATGCGTATTTCCCTGATCGTGGCGATGACTGAGGCGCGCGTCATCGGCTATGAGGGCGGCATGCCGTGGAAGATTTCCGAAGACCTCAAGTTCTTCAAGGCGGTGACCATGGGCCATCCGATCATCATGGGCCGCAAGACGTATCAGGCCATCGGCGCCGCACTGCCGGGCCGCACCAACATCGTCGTCACCCGCGATGTGGATTTTGAGGCCGATGACGCCGATGTCGTCCACGGCCTGGACGAGGCGATGGCCCAGGCGACGGCGTTCGAGGAATTGTGGGGAGGCGAAGACCGGCCGAATGAGGTGTTCGTCATCGGCGGCGCCGAAATTTACGCCCAGGCCATCGACGCGGCCGGGCGCATCTACCTGACCGAAGTCCACCAGGAATTGCCCGGCGACGCCTATTTCCCGGAATACAACACCGATGATTGGGCGGAAACCGACCGCCAGGACCGCGATGCGGAATCAGGCGGCGGCCCCGCCTACAGCTTCGTTATCCTCGACAGAAAAGGTTAATTCCAAACCCGAGGCAAAATTAGCCGCTACTTCGCGGCTTCGGCCTCGAGTTCCTTGATCGCTTCGAGGCTGACCTCGCCTTCAAGACTGCCGCCAGCGTCGGGCTCAGCGGCGGCGCCAACGTCGGCGCCAACGTCGGCGCCAACATCGGCCTTGGCTTCGACCTGGGGCTTTTCGGGCATGGTGAAGCAATCGATCGATACCCACCATTCCCGTTGATGCGGTTTGACCTTGGACAGCATCACCTTGCCGTCCTTGACGGCCTCTGCCGCCGGGGTGGCGCCATTGACCAGGCCGACGACGATGGTGGTGACGCAGAGCGCATTGTCCTTATAGAGCGCGAAGACCTCGCGCCCGGTCTTGGATTTCTCGGAAAAGCGTGCGGTTTCGGAGGTTTCCTCAAGTCCCGCCGCCACTAACGCGGCCATGACCTTGGTCCGCATGTCCTTGAGTGAATTAATGCCGTAGCCTTCCATATGGACGCCGGTGCCCATGGTCAACAGCCGGCAGACGTGGCCTTCGATGCCGCGTTTGTTTTTAGGGAATTCGACCTCCAGACGCCGGAAGCCGGGCCCGAAGGGGAGCCCGTTCTCAAGCGCCAGACGGGCCCGCTTGCAGTCCTTGCCCGGCAACGGCTTGACCATTTCAGCCGTGACCGCCCCCGCCCCGCCCATAACCAGGGCGCAGAGCACGGCAACGGCCATCCAGGCCGGTTTATGTCGGTATCTCGCTGCCATGGGGTTAAATGGTAAGCGAAAATGGTGCCGAGGGCTACCGGGCGGTTATCCCCTTTGGGATAACCGGGGCCGGCGAAAGGTTACTGAACGACGATTTTGGGGGCCTTGGCGGTTTGCTGGGCCAGGGTTTGTTCGATGTTGTCCCAGGTTTTGTCGGCAATGGCGCGATAGGCCTTGGCATATTCGCTGTCCGGGTCGGAGACGACGATGGGTTTGCCGGAATCCGAGGTTTCGCGGATGTCCATATGCAGCGGAATCTCGCCCAAGAAGTCCATGCCCAGTTTTTCGGCTTCGGTCTTGGCGCCGCCGTGGCTGAAGATGTCGGAGCGCTCACCGCAGTGGGGGCAGGTGAAATAGCTCATGTTTTCGATCAGGCCCAACACCGGCACGTCGACCTTGCGGAACATATTGAGGCCCCGGCGTGCGTCCAGAAGGGCAATGTCCTGCGGGGTCGAGACGATGATGGCGCCGGTCAGCGGCACCCGCTGGGCCATGGTCAGTTGCGCGTCGCCGGTGCCGGGCGGCATGTCGATGACCATAACGTCCAATTCGCCCCAGCTGACGTCGCGCATCATCTGTTCCAGGGCCGATTGCACCATCGGTCCGCGCCAGATCATCGGGGTATCTTCTTCGACCAGGAAGCCCATGGACATCACCTTGATGCCGTAATTTTCCATGGCGTCGAGGGTTTTTCCGTCCGATGAGGAAGGCTGTCCGGTAATCCCCATCATGCGGGGCATCGACGGCCCGTAAATATCGGCATCCAGCAGGCCGACCTTGCGCCCGTCCGCGGCCAGTCCCAGCGCCAGATTGACGGCCGTCGTCGATTTGCCGACGCCGCCCTTGCCGCTGGCCACCGCGACGATGGACCGGACGCCCTCAAGGATGTCAGGCTGGCCGATTTTCGGGACCGGTCCGCCCGGTCCGCCCGGCTCGCCGACGCCCGGCCCGTCAGCGGGGGCGCCGCCGCCCTGGGCGGTTTCCGCGGTCAGCACCACGGTCGCCGAAATTACGCCCTTGATGTCGTAGACGACCTCTTCGGCCAGTTTACGCATCGGCTCAAGCTCGGCGCCCTGGGCCGGATCGACCTCGATGGCGAAACCGATATGCCCGTCTTTGATCTGTAAACCCTGGATCATCCCCGCGCTGACGATATCCTTACCGGTTTCCGGCTCGGTCACTTTTGCGAGAGCATCGAGAATTTCTTGTTCGGTAACGCCGGCCATCCTTTAAAACTCCATAAAACAAAACATATTAAAATATACCCCGAAGGCGTATTGTTGATCGGGGAGCAGGGCTGGCTTGTAAGGCAACCCAGTTCGATATAGGAAGTAACGCACGAAACCGAAATTACAAGGTTTCATCCATTATTTTATCGGCGAAAAAAAGGGATGGATAACCATGGCGTGGAATTCACAAGGCGGCGGCCAAGGCCCCTGGGGCGGTGGCGGCGGCAATGGCGGTGGCGGCGGACCCAAGGGCCCGACCCCTCCGGATATCGAGGAAATGCTGCGCCGCAGCCAGGACAACTTAAAACGGTTCATGCCCGGCGGCGCCGGCGGCGCCCGTGGGCTCATCCTGATTGTGCTGGCGGTGGCCGCCCTTTGGGGCGCCAGCGGCTTTTACCGGGTTGATCCCGGCCAGCAGGGCGTCGAATTGCTGTTTGGCAAGTTCGTTAAACACACCACACCGGGACTGAATTTTTGGTTCCCCTCGCCCATTGGCGAAGTGCTGAAGCCGAATGTGGAACGCACCAACACCGTCACCATCGGGTTCCGCGGTCTTGGCGAAGGCTCGAGGCGTTCCGGTTCCCGCGACGTGCCGAAGGAAAGCCTGATGCTGACCGGTGATCAAAACATTATCGATATCGATTTCGTGGTCCAGTGGCGGATCAAGGACGCGGCGGCGTTTCTGTTCAATATCCGCGACCCGCAAGCGACCATCAAAATCGCCGCCGAAAGCGCGATGCGCGAAATCATCGGCCAGACGCCGCTGGAAGACGCCACCACCGGCAAGCGCCAGCAGGTGCAGCAAAAATCCCTGGTGCTATTGCAGAAGATCCTCGATGACTACGGCGCCGGGGTGGTTATTGCCGAAATCCAGCTTCAGAAATCCGATCCGCCGGCAGAGGTCATTGACGCTTTCCATGACGTGCAGCGCGCGCGACAGGACCAGGAACGCTCCATCAATGAGGCCACGGCCTACAAAAACGATATCGTTCCGAAAGCCAAGGGTCAGGCCCAGACCATGATACAGGCGGCGTCGGCGTATAAGGAAAAAGTCACCAAGGAGGCCGACGGCGAGGCCCAGCGCTTTTTGTCGGTGTACAACACCTACAAAGACGCCAAGGACGTGACCACAAGGCGTCTGTTCCTGGAGCGCATGCAGCAGATTCTAAAAAGCGCCGACAAGGTGATCATCGATAAAGGCCAGGGCGGCACCGGCGTGGTGCCGTATCTGCCGTTGCCGGAACTTCAAAAACGCAGCGGAGGAGCAAAATAATGAAAAAAACAGTCCCCGCCATCCTGGGCTTGATCCTGATCGTCATCGGCGTCGTCGCCTACAGCGCGCTGTTTACCGTGCATCAGACGCAACAGGCCTTGATCCTGCAATTCGGCAACCCGATCCGGACGATCCCGACTCCCGGCCTGCAAGCCAAAATGCCGTTCATCCAGAACGTCGAATACTATGACCGGCGGATTCTGGATTTGGACCCGCCGGTGCAGGAAGTGATCCTGTCCGACCAGAAACGCGTCAACGTCGATGCCTTTGCGCGCTATAAGATCGTCGATCCGCTGGAATTCCGCAAAAGGGCGGGCTCGGACCAGAACTTCCGCCAGGTCTTCGGCAACCGGCTTAACGCCGCCATCCGCGCCGAGATCGGCAAAATCCTGCTCGGCGATATGCTGACCGAAAAGCGCGCCCAAGTGATGGATATTATCTCTATCCAAATGAAGGCGCAGGCCGCCGAATTCGGCACTGAGGTCATCGATGTCCGTATCGGCCGTACCGACCTGCCCGATGAGACGGCGCAATCGGTTTATAACCGGATGCGCTCAGACCGGGTCGCCTATTCGGCGCAACTGCGCGCCGAGGGCGAAGAGCAGAAACTGAAAATCCAGGCGCTGGCCGATCGGGACCGGACCATCATTCTTGCCGATGCCCAACGCGAGTCGGAAATCCTGCGCGGCCAGGGCGAAGGTAAACGCAACCAAATTCTCGGCGACGCCTTCGGCAAGGACCCTGAGTTCTTTGATTTCTACCGGTCCATGGAAGCCTACGGCGAGGCATTGGGTGAAGGCACGACGATGGTGTTGAGCCCGGATTCCGAGTTTTTCCGCTTCTTCGGCACCAAGGGGAATAAGTAGCGCAGCCCGGGGGTAATGGGAGCGGAGGGGTTTATGGACGACCCGGTAGATGTCCTTTGGGCGGCCCTAGGTCTGGCCATCGCTATCGAGGGGATCATCTATGCCCTGTTCCCCGAGGCCATGAAAAGAATGATGGCCAAAGTCATGGTTCAACCGACGGGCAGCATCCGTGGCGCCGGGATTGGGGCGGCGGTGGCCGGGGTATTTATCCTCTGGCTGGTGCGGGGATAACGCGACTGTGAACGGTGCCAATGAAATGCCCAAGAGCGGCCATTGTTCGACCATAATTAAAGGGCATTTAGACGTCTGACGCGCTTGAATAGGCGCACCTATAGGACTAATTCTCAGGCTAGGTTTCCCCGCCTGCATTGATTTAAGGAATAGACCCGATATGAAGAACCTCTCCCCCGTCTTGGCCCCCGTCTTATCCATGACCCCGTTCCGGTCCAATTGGTTGTTGGCCGCGCTGCTGACGTTGACCCTGATGGCGGCTTCCGGCTTGGCCCCCGGTTTGGCCTACGCCAAGACCGCGCCCGAAAGCTTCGCCAATCTGGCCGCCGAGTTGTTGCCCTCGGTGGTCAATATTTCGACCACCCAGGTGGTCGAAGGCCGCAGCGGCATGGAACTTCCGAAATTGCCGCCGGGATCGCCGTTTGAGGACTTTTTTAAGGAATTCTTCGACCGTAATCAGCCCCAAGAGAGGTCCCGTAAGGCGACGTCGCTGGGATCCGGGTTCATCATCCGCGACGGAAACTACGTGGTCACCAACAACCACGTTATTCAGGACGCCGATGAAATTACCGTCATTCTGCATGACAATACCCGGCTTAAAGCGGAACTGGTCGGCCGCGACCCGAAGACCGATCTTGCCGTGCTCAAGGTTAAGCCGAAGAACGGCAAGCTGACGGGGGTTAAATTCGGTGATTCCACGGTTTCCAGGGTCGGCGATTGGATTATGGCCATCGGCAACCCCTTCGGCCTCGGCGGCACGGTGACCGCCGGCATCATTTCCGCACGCGGCCGCGATATCAATTCCGGCCCCTACGATGATTTCATCCAGACCGACGCATCGATCAACCGGGGCAATTCTGGCGGCCCGATGTTTAACCTGAAGGGTCGTGTGATCGGCATCAACACCGCCATCTTCTCGCCATCGGGCGGCAGCGTCGGCATCGGTTTCGCGATTCCGTCTTCCGTGGCGGAACCGGTGATCAGTCAATTGATCAAACACGGCGAGGTTAAGCGTGGCTGGCTGGGCGTTCACATTCAGGCGGTGACGGAAGAAATCGCCGAGACTCTCGGTCTTAAGGATGCCGAAGGCGCCCTGGTCGCCAACGTGATTCCCGGCGGCCCGGCCGAAAAGGCCAAGGTTCAACCCGGCGACGTGATCCTTAAATTCAACGACAAGAAGGTTGATAAGATGCGCAGCCTGCCAAGGATTGTCGCCGATACCGAGGTCGGCAAGTCGGTTCCCATCGAAATCTGGCGCAACAACAAGATGATTACCTTAAAAGCCAGGGTCGACGAACTTGATAATGATACCGAAGTCGCGGCCCGGACACCCGGCGACAAGAAGAAACGCAAGGAAAGCTCGGTCAAAAAACTGGGGCTGAAGCTTTCTTCGATTACGCCGCGCCTCAGGGAAAAGTACTCGCTCGACAAGGATGCCAAGGGCGTCATCGTGACCAAGGTCGATGCCAATGGCCCGGCTGCGGAAAAGGGCATCCGGCCCGGTGATGTGATCGTCGAAATCAGCCAGCAAGAAGCCACCGGCCCTTCCGATGTTGCGGATAAAGTGGCCGAGGCCGAAAAGGCCGGACGCAAATCGGTATTACTGTTGCTGGAAGGCCAGGGCGGCTTGCGCTTCGTCGCCCTTCGCATCGACAAGAGTTAGGGCTAATATTTAACCGCAAATTCGTCGTCGCAAATGGGACCATTTGCTCGGGATTTGCTCTGTCCCAATATTAAAAGGTTCACAAAAACGT
>DASCOC010000204.1:0-8144 GCA_036011805.1 Rhodospirillales bacterium | reverse complement strand
TAGAGCCTGGTACAAACGTGTAAGCCTTAAGGATGTAGGTAAATCGCCCCTTTCTAGTGGGTACTCAGTGGGTACTCACTAGATATTAAATGCATCAAGGGGCCAGCTATTTCTAGCTAACCCCTTGATTTAACTGGCTCCGGCGGCTGGACTCGAACCAGCGACATATGGATTAACAGTCCACCGTTCTACCAACTGAACTACGCCGGATTAAACTTTGGAGGCGCGGACCGGAATCGAACCGGTGTACACGGTTTTGCAAACCGCTGCGTAACCACTCCGCCACCGCGCCAAGGTAAATTTCGTGACCCAAAAGGCAAACAAAAAAACAATCATAGCCTTGCCGCGTCAGGGCGGACGGAAACTAGCCCTTGGCGCGGGGTGGGTCAAGCGGCTGTAAAGGGGAGCGGCCATTGTTTTTCAGCCGTCCCCACCCTATAAACGGGGGCGACGGCCAACCCCTTCCGGAGGTACCTAAAATGGATTTCGCCACCGCCCGATACAATATGGTTGAAGGTCAGGTTCGCCCCAATCATGTCAACGACGAGACCTTGATCAGTGCGCTGTCGGCGTTGCCCCGGGAGGCATTCGTGCCGACGGAAATCCAGGGTATTGCTTATGTTGATAAAGAAGTGCCCCTCGGCGAAGGGCGTTATTTGATGGCGCCTTTGGTCACCTCCAGGTTGGCTGAAACGGCGGCCCCCGGACCAGACGATCTGGCCTTGGTCATCGGTTGCGCCACCGGCTATGGGGCGGCCGTGCTTTCGCATCTGGCCGGCGCCGTGGTTGCCCTTGAAAGCGACGCGGGCCTAGCCCAACAGGCCGCCCAGACCCTGACCGGTTTGGGCATCGATACCGTTGCCGTGGTCGAAGGCGATTTGCAAAAAGGATATCCGGACCAGGCCCCCTATGATGTCATTTTCTTCGACGGCGCCGTTGCCGAAATTCCCGATGAGATTACCGGGCAATTGGCCGAAGGTGGCCGCCTTGTTTCCGTCGTCACCGGCGGTGGTGTCGGCAAGGCGGTCTTGGTTAGCCGCCAACGTGGCGGGCTTTCGTCACAAGACGTTTTCGATGCCACGACGCCCCCGCTTCCGGGATTTGAGCCCCAAGAGGCGTTCGTTTTTTAATGGCTTGATCCGGGGTTGTTGCGGGTTAGGGGGCGGGCTCGCGAATCGGGGTGTCATTCCAATGACCCTCTATCTATCCAAAAATGGCTTTTGATGGTCCGTGGGGCACCCGCGCCGGACCGTCATTTACATCATAATCAATTGAAATTGTTAGTTCTTCTTGAAACTCCCTGATCCCCTCCCGTGACCCGTCTTTACCTTGAAGTTTGGAGGCAGGTAAAATATCGGCGAATGGCTTTTAATGTGATGACCGGACAGGGGGGCAAGCGAAATGAATAACCGTTTGCCGGGTGTTCTGGGGCATCTGGGGTTTATTCTCTGTCTGGTCTTGTTTATGTCCGGAGAGGCAACCGCCCAGACCCTAGAGGACGCATTGACGTCGGCCTATATCAATAACCCGACGCTGTTGGGCCAAAGGGCCAAGGTTCGCGCCACCGACGAGCAGGTGCCACAGGCGCTTTCCAATTGGCGCCCCAGCATCGAAATCACCGGAAGCGCCGGCGTTGTTGACAATAAAAGCACCCTCAGATCCGACCGTACCCAGCAACGCGAACCGAAAAGCTTCGACCTGACCGTGTCCCAGGACCTCTACCGCGGTGGCCGGACCTTTGCCGCCCTCCGGGAGGCCGATAACACCATCCGGGCGGAACGCTCCCGGCTTTTGGAAACCGAACAGGATGTTCTGCTCAGTGCGTCGCAGGCGTTTTTTGACGTTTTCAGGGATGAGGCGGTTCTCAAGCTCACCATCAACAATGAACAGGTCTTGACGCGGCATCTGGAGGCGACCCGGGACCGCTTCGAGGTCGGGGAAATAACCCGCACCGATGTCCATCAGGCCGAGGCCCGCCTAGCCGGGACCGTGGCTGACCGCATCGCAGCGGAAGGCGCCCTGGAAGCATCCCGAGCGGCGTACCGCAATATCGTCGGCATCCCGGCGCCCAAAGTCTTGGTGGCGGCGACGCTTCCTTCGGACCTTCCGAAAAGCTCGGATGAGGTTATTAAGGCCGCCGCGGTCAACAACCCAAGTGTGATCAGCGCCGAATTCGACCGCAAGGCCTTGGGCGACAATGTTGAAGAAGTCAGGGGAGAACTGCTGCCGCGCTTGAGCGTGTCCACCGGGGTGTCCAGAAAAATTCAATCGGGGGGGGAAGAGGGGCGAATCGATTCCGCCGATTTGACCTTGAATTTGACCGTTCCGCTCTATCAACAGGGCGAAGTCTTCTCCCGTTTGCGCGAAGCCAAGCAGGATGTCGCCGAACAGCTTCAGGTCATCGACCAGGCCCGGCGCGACGCCGTCGAGGAGGCGACCAAGGCATGGGAATCACTGTTGACGGCACGCGCCAGGGTGGCTTCCTTCAAGACTCAGATCGGTGCCAATGTCGTGGCGTTGGAAGGGGTCCGGCGAGAGGCCCAGGTCGGCTCCAGGACGGTGCTTGATGTCCTCGATGCGGAGCAGGAATCGTTGGATTCCCGCGTTTCTCACGTCAGTGCGCAACGAGACGAACTGCTCGCCGTGTTCGAGCTGAAGGCGGCCATGGGGCAATTAACAAGCAGCGATCTGAAATTGCCGGTGGCGGCCTACGATCCGATGGATAACTATCAAAAAGTCCGCGACAAATGGTTCGGTGCCGACATCCCTGCCGGGAAGAATTAACATGAGGACAGAGGGGGAATGGGGGGTGGTTTTTTCGTTCGCGGAATCAGCCGAACGGAATCCTGCTGGCGTTTCCCTTCGCGGTATCATACCTTTTATTAACGTTTGGGGGATATCCTCGCCGCCCAAGCGAGTACCCGAAGTCAGCTTAGTGGACGGTTTATGAGCGAAGAAACACCGGAACCAGCAGCAAGCGCGGAAGCCGCCGACGGCGAAGAGCCTTCGATGGAAGATATCTTGGCGTCTATTCGCCGGATATTGTCCGAGGAAGAAGAAGAAGCCCAGGCCGCCGAAGAGGCCGCCGGGCTTGAAATTGATTTGTCGGCCGAGCCGGAACCCGAGCCAGAGCCCGAACCAGCTCCTGAGCCGGAACCCGAACCGGAACCCGAGCCGGAACCGGAGCCTGAACCCGAGCCGGAGCCGGAGCCGGAACCGGAACCCGAACCGGAACCCGAGCCGGAACCTATGCCTGAGCCTGAGCCCATGCCTGAGCCTGAGCCGGAACCTGAACCCGTAGCGGCCCCCGAGCCCGAACCGGCGCCTCCGCCACCCCCGGCCCCTATGCCGGCGCCGATGGCGGACGTCTTGCAGTTGACGCCGGAAATGGTCACCTCGGAAGTCGTATCGGCGCCGACGGCGCTTGCCGCCACCGATATCCTGGCCGACCTTGCCAAGGCGATCCTTAACCGGCGCGATGTCGCCGTTGATGATGCCGGCCAGAACATGACCCTGGAGGGCATGGTCCGTGAAATGCTCAAACCCTTGCTTCGGGAATGGCTGGACCGCAACTTGCCTTATCTGATTGAGCGCCTGGTTAAGAAAGAAATCGATACCATGATCAACCGGGCCGAAGGCCTGTCAGATTAGGGTCGGTGGCAATTTATCTTTAAGCAGGCTCTGGATATACCGCCCCATTCCCGGTTACATTGCGCCCGAACGGAAAGGGCGCAGAACACCCCCCGACAGATTAACGATTAAAAAAGGCCGCCAGCCATGCTGGACAAAACCTATCGACCGGCCGAGGTCGAGGAAAAACATTATGCGGCCTGGGAAGCCTCGGGCGCCTTCGCCTGTGGTCAGAACCCCGGCGCCGATCCCTATACCATTGTCATTCCGCCGCCCAATGTCACCGGCAACCTGCACATGGGCCACGCGCTCAATAACACCTTGCAGGACATTCTTATCCGCTACCAGCGGATGAGAGGACTGGATACCCTTTGGCAGCCGGGAACCGACCACGCCGGTATCGCCACCCAGATGGTTGTCGAACGCCAAATGGCCGAAGAGGGCATGACCCGCCACGACCTGGGGCGCGAGAAATTCATCGAACGGGTGTGGGATTGGAAGGCGGAATCCGGCGGCGCCATCACCGGCCAACTTCGCCGCCTGGGCGCGTCGTGCGATTGGGGGCGCGAACGTTTCACCATGGATGAAGGCCTCAGTCGCGCCGTGCACAAGGTATTCGTTCAACTTCACAAGCAAAGTCTGATCTACCGGGATAAAAGACTAGTCAACTGGGACCCCAAGCTGCACACCGCCATTTCCGACCTGGAGGTGGAGCAACGCGAAGTCACCGGCACAATGTGGTATTTCAAGTATCCCATTGAGGATCAGCCGGACGCCTTCGTCACCATCGCCACCACACGGCCCGAAACCATGCTGGGCGACGTCGCCATCGCCGTTCATCCCGAAGATGGCCGCTATCGGGATCTGGTCGGTAAGAATTGCGTGCTTCCCATTGTCGGGCGCAAGCTGATCATTGTCGCTGACGACTATGCCGATCCGGAAAAGGGCACCGGTGCCGTCAAGATGACGCCGGCCCACGACTTCCACGATTTCGAGGTCGGCAAGCGCCATAATTTAAAACTGGTCAACGTATTCGACGGCAACGCCAAGCTTAATGACAATGTCCCGGAAGCCTATCGTGGTCTGGATCGCTTCGATGCCCGCGAAAAGGTTGTCGCCGAGATGGAGTCCCTGGGGCTTTTGGAAAAGGTCGAAGAAAACCTGATGACCATCCCCTATGGCGACCGTTCCGGCGTCGTGATCGAACCCTGGCTGATGGACCAGTGGTTCGTCGATGCGGAACGCCTGGCCGGGCCTGCGATCACCGCGGTTGAACAAGGCCGGACCAAGTTCGTGCCCAAGCAATGGGAAAACACCTATTACGAATGGATGCGCAACATCCAGCCGTGGTGCATCTCGCGTCAAATCTGGTGGGGGCACCAGATCCCAGCCTGGTTCGGACCCGAAGGCGATATATTCGTCGCCGAAACCGAGGAAGAGGCTCAGGCCGAAGCCAATGAGGCCTATGGCGAGGCGGTCGAGTTGATCCGCGATCCGGACGTTTTGGATACCTGGTTTTCGTCCGCGCTTTGGCCGTTCTCGACCCTCGGCTGGCCTGACGAGGTGCCTGAACTTAAGCGCTATTACCCAACCGATGTGCTGATCACCGGCTTCGACATCATCTTTTTCTGGGTCGCCCGGATGATGATGATGGGGTTGCAGTTCTTGGACGAGGTCCCGTTCCACACCGTTTATATCCATGCCCTGGTGCGCGACGAAGCCGGCCAGAAGATGTCGAAGTCTAAGGGCAATGTCATCGACCCCATTGAATTAATTGATAAATTCGGCGCCGATGCGCTGCGCTTTACGTTGACGGCGTTGGCCGCCCAGGGCCGCGACGTTAGGCTGTCAGAGTCCCGGGTCGAGGGCTACCGAAACTTCTCCACCAAGCTTTGGAACGCGGCGCGGTTTTGTCAGATGAACGAATGTCATCCTCGCGATGATTTTGACCCCGAGCAAGTCAAGTTGACCGTCAACCGATGGATCATCGGCAAGCTCCGTGATGCCGAAGTCGCGGCCTCGGCGGCAGTCGCCGCCTATCGGTTCAACGACATGGCCGGCGCGCTTTATCAATTCACCTGGGGCACATTCTGTGACTGGTATGTGGAATTGGTGAAGCCGGTGCTTCTCGGCGATGATGAAGCCGCTAAAACCGAAACCCGGGCGACGGCGGCCTGGGCGTTGGATCAAATCCTTCACCTGTTGCATCCGATCATGCCTTACGTGACCGAAGAGTTATGGCAACAACTGGGTGACAACCGCCAGGGGCCGTTGATCACGTCGGCCTGGCCGGTACTTGATGAACGTTTAAGCGATACCGCCGTCAACGCCGAAATGGATTGGGTGGTGCGGCTGATCAGCCAGATCCGCGCCGTGCGCTCTGAAATGAACGTTCCCCCCAAGGCCTTGGTTCCGTTATTGTTGAAGGACGCCGGAAGCGAGGCCGGCGCGGCCATGGAAACCCACGGTGAATTGATAAAACGGCTGGCGCGGCTGGACTCTCTCGGTGTTTTGGATGGAGAAGTGCCGAAGGGCGCCGTCCAGGATATTATCGACGAGGCGACCATCGTGCTGCCCATCGCCGATGTCATCGACATCGCCGCCGAACAGGCCCGTCTTGAGAAAGAAATCGCCAAACTGGACGGCGAGGTCAAACGCTTTGAAGGCAAGCTGGCGAATAAGAAATTTACGGCCAAGGCGCCCCCGGCCGTGGTTGAGACCGAACGCGAACGGCTTGAAGACGCCTGCCAAGCCCGCGACAAGATGAACGAGGCCCTAGGCCGCCTGACGGCGGCGGGGTAGGAGCCGTTTTAGAAATGGAAAACCTGGATAAATCCACCCGGGACATGATCGAGAGCATCATCGCCATCGTCGTCGAATACGGCGTCGATATCGTCGGCGCTATCGTATTGCTGATCATCGGCTGGATGGTTGCCGGATGGGTGCGGCGTGGCGTCCGCCATGCGCTCGACCGAATCCCGGGTATGGACGAAACCCTGAAACCGTTCCTGGCCAAGCTGGTTTGGTACGTGACCATGATTTTCGTCCTGGTGGCCGTGCTCAACCAGTTCGGAGTCCAGACCACCTCGGTCATCGCTGTCATGGGCGCCGCCGGCCTGGCCATCGGCCTGGCGTTACAGGGGACCCTGGCCAACGTCGCCAGCGGCGTCATGCTGTTGTTCCTGAGGCCGTTCAACATTGGTGATTACGTGGATGCCGGCGGCATCGCCGGAACGGTGGTCGAAATCGGCCTGTTCAATACCGAAATCACGACCAACAACGGGCTTTGCCTGATCGTTCCTAATTCAAAAATCTGGGCCAGCCCGATCACCAATTTTTCCCGCAATCCGACCCGGCGTTTCGATATCCCGGTCGGCATCGGCTATGACGATGATGTGGACGGGGCCATGGCCCTGTTGGCGGGGCTGATGGATGGCGACGCAAGGGTCCTGGCCGACCCGGAGCCAGTGGTCGCGGTCGATTCACTGGGCGACAACGCCGTCATCATCAAAATGCGGGGCTGGACCAAGTCTGATGATTACTGGGATACGTTGTGGGACCTTAACAAGGCCATCAAGGTTGACCTTCAGGCGGCGGGCTATTCGATCCCGTTCCCGCAGCGTGATATCCATATCGTTTCCGGCGGCAGTCCTTCATAGAAATACCGGTGATTTGCCTAACCGGCGAAGGAACAAGCCGCTAACGATTTGGTAAGGGCTCTGGTGTTTACTAATGGTGGCGCAATACGCCCGAAGAGGTATGCCCGTGAGCGATGATTTCGAAGTTCCCGAACTAAGCGACGACCCGACGCCGGATGAACGGGCCGAGTTCGTGATTCTGCGCCTCGAGCAGTTCATCCGCGATGGCCGCAAAGTGGCCGAAGGCATGTCATTCAAGATCTGGCAGTCGATGGCCAAAACCGAAATTGCCATCGCCATTTCCGAGACTGAACTGGCTGGGCAGAAAGAAGAGGCTGTCACCAAGCGGTTGCTGTTTACCTTTGCCGCCGCCCTGGTCACGGTCGGGTTCTGGGGAACGGCGGTCAGCGTGCACAAAGTCGGGTATATGATCGGCGGCATTATTTGCTTCGTCGCCGGCTTGGTATTGATGGGGGTGGCCGGGGAATGGCGCTTCCGCAAGTGGAACAAGACCCGGCAAGCCGACAAGCGCCGCAAAACCCTGGCCCGGGTGGAAGACCTCAACCGCCGCATCAAGCGCCTGGAAAACGAGCTCGAAAAAGAAGAAAAGCACGTGTTGGACAAGCTCAAGAAGGCAACCAAATTCGCCCAGGGCTGAGATTTGGGCTCAAAGTTGTAGCCCTGGTAGTGCCTGGCGACGTAGTCTCTTCCCATGAATATGCCTTTTATCCGCGACCTCAACATGGCGGCGGTGTGGGCGGGTCTCACCACCTTCGTCTGGTATACCTTCGGGGCGCTGCCGCTGCATCTTGAGGTGGCGGGGCAATTGGGGCTTTCCAGCGTCGAGGCATCGAGCTGGAGTTTTATTATCTGGTT
>DASCOC010000203.1:0-2723 GCA_036011805.1 Rhodospirillales bacterium | reverse complement strand
GTAGGTGTTGCAGCAAAGCGGTACAGTGCCGTTGAAATTGATCACCGTCGCCCGTTCGCGGACCGGGCAATACTGGTCCCGGTGGGGAAGCGCTAATTCCATCGCCCGTTTGGGCGGAATGGCGTAGAGGTCGATGAGTTTCTGATCCTCGGCGCTGACGTTGCCTTTCAACAGCTCCAGATTTTTTTCGATCGGCAGGTAAAAGGCCCAGACCGGGCTGATGTTGAATCTGAGTTCGTTGCAAAATTCGATCATGTCCTCCAGGTCGGCAGCGGCATTGTGCTTGTAGACGTGGTAGTTGACCTCGACGTAAAAGGTCTTGTCGAATTCGGTCATGTAGTCGCGGAGCTTGCGCATATTGGCCTTGACCCGTTCGATATTGCCGCGCCGGTGGGTTTGGCCGTAGACGTCCTGATGGAAGCCGGATAAAGACACGCGGATGAAATCTGGGCCGGCTTTGACCACGTCGCGCAGGGTGCCGTCGAAATTCAGGTTGGCCGATAACCCGCAATACATCCCCTGGCTGATCGAGTATTCCACGAATTTGGCGACTTCAGGGTGGAGAAGGGGCTCGCCCCAATTGTAGAGGTGGATCTGCGGATTGAGGGAGGGCCCGTCTTCCTTGATTTTACGCAGGATGTCCTTGAATAACTCAAACGTCATCAGGCCGGCATCGGGGGCTGATTCGATGACATCATTGGAGGTAAAGTTTCCACGCGGACAGGACGGGCAACGAAGATTACAGGCGCCGACGATATCGACCCAGTAGGTATAAATTTTTGATGATTTTCTCTTCACGATTTACCGCATTTAATAATCGCTGTTGGTGGGATCATACACCCCGGACCGATAGAGGCCAATGACCTAGGCCAGGGTGTTCCCAAGCAACGGCGGTTCGGTTAGGGTTCTGGGCCAACGGGGACGCAAAGGGGTGCCGGATTTATGGGCTTCGACAAGCCGGAAGATTTTTACCAAAGTTACGCCGCCTATAAAGGCTACCAAACGCCGGTGGTCAAGCCTAAACACGTGCGTTGGTACGACCGAGAATTTTGGGTGCCGGCCGGGTGCACGGCGGATACCTCGGTCCTGGAATTGGGGTCGGGCACCGGCGAGTTCCTGTCCTACTTAAAGCAAAAGGGCGTTAGCCGGTTTCAAGGTGTCGAGCAGGACAAGGACGCGGTCGTGGCCATGGAACCGGGATTGGAGTCGCACGTCCATGTCGGTGATATCTGGGAATATTTCGATAGTGCCGGTGCCGATACGTTCGAACGGGTCGTGATGCTGGACGTCCTGGAGCATTTTTCCCCCGGGGACGGGGTCCGCCTGTTGGGGCGGATCAAAGGCGTGATCGCCCCCGGTGGCTTGGTGGTCGCCAGGGTTCCTAATATGGGGTCCCCCTGGGGCGGTATTCATCAGTTTGCTGACCTAACCCACAAAACCGCCTATACCGCAAAAAGCCTGGAACAGCTTGGCCTTGCCGCCGGCTACAAACCCCTGGCGTTCGTCGCCCAACGCCGCGGCAGTCCATTTCGCCGGATTGCCGAAGATGCCCTGCATTGGCTGCTGTCCAAGGTTCTGAGCGTGACGCCGGTGGTCTGGACCGCCAACATTATCGTTGTCTGGCAATCGTTGGCCGGTGACGAAGCGGATTAATTAAAACGTCTTTACGACAGCTTGCCGTGGCAGTGCTTGTATTTTTTTCCGGAATTGCATGGGCAGGGCGCGTTGCGCGAGACCCGGCCCCAGGTTTCGGGATCGTTCGGGTCGAGGTTGTCCGAGGCCTGGCGCCGGACAACCGGGCCAAAGGGCAGGGCACCGGGGGCTTCATCCCCGGCATAGGCTGCTTCGCCTACGAAGGCCGGGTCCTCACGTGTTTCAGTCATTTCCTGTTGGGTCGGGTTGAACTGTGACGGGTCACCGACTTCCAATTCCACATGAGACATCACCTGGGTCACCCGTTCCCTGAGCATGGCGAGCATCTCCTCGAAAAGATTGAAGGCTTCGCGTTTGTATTCATTCAGGGGGTCTTTCTGGGCATAAGCGCGCAGGCCGATTCCCTGGCGCAGATGATCCAGGGTCAGCAGGTGGTCTTTCCACAACTGATCCAGCAACTGCAATAACAGGCTTTTTTCGACATCGCGCATGATCTCCGCCCCGTAGTTGGCTTCCTTCGCCGCCACCCGGTCTTCAATCGCCTTGGTAAGCCGCTCGTGGATTTCCGCGTCGGCGATGCCTTCTTCCTTGGCCCAGTCCTGAACCGGAAGATCGAGCGCGAAAAGCCTAAGCACTTCTTCGTGCAGCGAATCCATGTTCCATTGTTCGGCATAGGCCTTTTCCGGGATGCATTCGGCGATCACGTCATCCAGAACCTGTTGGCGCATGCCGTGGACGTCTTCGGAAACGTCTTCGACGGCCATCAGTTCCTTGCGCTGTTCATAGATGACCTTGCGTTGGTCATTCATGACATCATCGAACTTGAGCAGATTCTTGCGAATTTCGAAGTTGCGGGCCTCGACCTTCTGTTGGGCTTTTTCCAGCGCCTTGTTGACCCAGGGATGGATGATCGCCTCGCCTTCCTCCAGGCCCAGCTTCTGCAACATGCCGTCGATCCGCTCTGAACCGAAAATCCGCATCAGGTCGTCTTCAAGGGACAGGAAAAAATTTGACGCTCCGGGGTCGCCTTGGCGGCCTGAACGCCCCCTGAGCTGGTTGTCGATGCGGCG
>DASCOC010000202.1:0-2442 GCA_036011805.1 Rhodospirillales bacterium | reverse complement strand
ACGACCAAATGGCCTTCCACGCGTTGGCCGATTACCAAAATCATGTCATCGGATGGCTGCAAAGGGGATACAGTTCCCTTGGAGATGGGGCCGTGGTACGATTTCCACGAAGTTGGATGTCATCTGGGAAATGTCGGCTAAATAACTCATGGCGCCCATGATGCGGGAGCGGACTCCGGTTTCGCCGCGAAGTGCCGTTTGTACCATTTTCCAGTCCCTGTTCCTTACATTCCTAAAGCAAATTAAGAACAACCGGCCACGTCTCGACTCTCGACACAACCGCCGGTCAATTCGTTCACTTCGTAAAATTTAAGCGTTCTCGGCCTTGTTGTCCTTGAAATAACAGTAGACCGCGGCCGCCCCGATGATACCCAGGATCGCGGGCCCCCAGGCGCCAAGACCGAGACCAAGGCTCAATCCGTTGCCGGTCCAGACCGTTGCGCCGCCAGTTAAAATGGACGAACCCGCGGCCGCTTTCGCTGGAACAGTGACCGCCATGCCGGCTTTTCCCGCCATCGCGCCGCCTGCTTTAGCCGCGGCCGCGACCTTGCCGGTTCCCATTCCTTGAGCAGCCGCTGTATTTGCTTGGGTTGCGGCCGCCGCCTTGACGTCCGCCATCCTTTCAAGCTGTTCGGCCATCGTCTCTAATTCCGCCGGGCTTTTGCCCAGTGCGAACTGCTGCAAAGTCGCCATTGGGATCGTTCCTCCTGTTCACCGAAAAAACGAGGACTTTATCAAAAAAATAACATGCCCGAACTAACGTCGATGTATCTCGGGTCGATAACTATACCCCGCCCCGCGCGAATCAACCACCAATTAATATAATCCAGCGGTCCCTGAATAGAGGAGCTGGCGGGTTGACTTGGAAAGCGCCGCTTAAAGACACTCCAGGAACCGCACCGCCGAGCCCCTGGGCTCGCCCAGGAGTTCGCCTTCGCGCATGACCTGAAGGCCGCGGACGAAGGTGGCGACGGGCCAGCCGGTTGCGTCCATTCCCTCGAAAGGCGTCCAGCCGCAGCGGCTGGCGATCCACATCGAGGTGATGGCGCGCCGGGCTTTCAGGTCAACGACGGTGAAATCGGCGTCGAAACCGGCGGCGATCCGTCCCTTTCCGGAGATGGCGAAAACGCGAGCCGGCCCGGCGCTGGTCAAATCGACGAATCGCCCGAGGCTGAGCCTGCCCTGATGCACGTGATTCAGCATCACCGGCACCAAGGTTTGCACGCCGGGCATGCCGGACGGGCTTTCAGGGTAGGGCCTGTCCTTGTCTTCCTTTAAATGCGGGGCGTGGTCGGAGCCGATGCAATCGACAAGGCCGTTGTCGACGGCGGTCCACAGGGCGTCCCGGTGGCGCGCCTCCCTGATCGGCGGATTCATCTGCGCAAGCGTTCCCAACTCATCGTACGTTTCGGGCGCCACGAGGGTCAGGTGCTGGGGCGTCACCTCGACGGTGGCAATGTCGTGATGACCGCCGAGCAGGGCCATTTCGTCGGCCGTGCTTACATGCAGAACGTGAACCCGGCGCTTCGTTCCCCGGGCCAGCCGCAAAAGCCTCCGGGTGGCGAGAAGGGCCGTTTTCGCGTCCCGCCATTGTGGGTGCCGGTGAACCTTGGCGCCGCCTTCGACCAGCTTGAACCGGTCTCGCAAGCGGTCCTCGTCCTCGCAATGCACGGCGCAACGCCGGCAGCCGTTGGCCAGGACCTGGGCCAAGGTGGTTTCGTCGGCGACAAGCAGGCCGCCGGTCGAACCGCCCATGAAAATTTTGACCCCGGCGCAACCAGGCAGGCGTTCCAGGTCGTTCAAATGCTCGACATTCGCGGCCGTCGCGCCGACGTAAAAAGCGATGTCGACCCAGGCCCGGTTTTTGGCCCGGCGGCATTTGTCGGCCAAGGCGGCGGCGCTAATGGTCGGCGGCTTGGTATTGGGCATCTCGAAGACCGCCGTAACTCCGCCCAGGGCCGCCGCCGCGCTGCCGGTGGCGATGTCTTCCTTTTCCGTCAGGCCCGGTTCGCGAAAGTGAACCTGGGTGTCGATGACGCCGGGCAGGATGTGAAGGCCGGCGGCGTCGAAAACTTCCACCGCCCGGAATCGGCCCAGGTCCCCGATGCTTTTGATCAATCCGTCCGCCACGCCGACGTCGGCTTCACCGATGGCGGACGGGGTGACGCAGGTGCCGCCTTGCAAGACGAGATCGAAAGTCTCCGCCATGACGTTTGAATCTGTTCCTTTCAGGCCGCGCCGAGGAGGGACCGTCCTGGCCGACACCCCTTGAACGGGCTTGGTGGAAGCTTAGAGCATTTCCCGTTTGCCAGGGAATCGGTTCCGGCCCGCTCCCCCTCCCGGACAACCGGGACGGCGATTAACCAGCCGTTTACCGATGGTTGCTATGGTCGAGGCATGATGGAGCCGAAGCCTATCATCAGCGATGCCGAAATCGTACAG
>DASCOC010000201.1:0-10944 GCA_036011805.1 Rhodospirillales bacterium | reverse complement strand
ACGGTTCATTGGCCATGTGCCGATCGACGACGCTTCGGTCCTCGCTATCGACGATAATGACGCTGCCGATCATCTGTTCGCCCCGGTCATCCATCAGCAGCCCCGAGGCAATAACCGGTATCGGGCCCAGCCCATTAGTCGGCTTGGTGTGAATGATGTAGAGCTGCTTCTGAAGCATCCCTGGTGTTTTCTCGAGGATGTCGTGCTTGGTGATTTTTGGTTCGCTCATGACTAAAACTCCCTTCGGACCATTTGCGCCACGTCATCGAGCATACGTTCCACTCACCCCCGTAGAATCTGACACGAAGTGCATCCTTTGAATTGAACGATAGTTTGGCGTCAATGCCGCGTTCTTTCAAGATGGCTAGAGCGGGCGGTTCGAAACCAAGGAAAAGCGGACATTCCTTGGAACCACATCTACTGCTACAGTGAGTTTAAATACACCTCGGCTGGGAGGCCGCGACAAAATTGACAGGAAGGTTGAAAAAAATGGCTGCCAGCATGAGGGATCATGATTGGGGCCTCAAAAAGCTCAAGGAAGCAGGCGTCACGATCAAGACAATCGATCCCGGGGCCAAGAAGGCCTGGGCCGAGAGTTTGAAAGATTGGCCGAACGAGCGCGCCCAAGCGGTGAAAAAGAAAAAGGGCATCGACATGGCGGCCATCATGCGGGCTTTTATTCAGATGCAAAAAAACGACGGGCATAAGTTCCCGGTCGATTACGTAATAAAATAACGAATTCGTGCTTAGCGAGATTGATTAGGGCGGCCGGTTCCCCGGCCGCCTTTTTTTTACGGCCGCATGCCTGAGAAACCGGGATCAACTCGGGTATCACACCGAAGTGATTCCCGGTTTTGGGGGTTGATCGATTATCATGCGATCCAATTTCTTTGTTCATCTTTTCCAATCCTCTTATTTAAGGAATGACCATGACTGCATTAACAACCTTGTTTCCACGCCAACCGGTCCCATCGCTTGAGGTTCCTCTCGTCGGGGGCGGAACCTGGAAATTGGCGGATCAATCGCCCGAACAATTCACCTTGATCGTTTTTTATCGGGGCCTTCATTGCCCGATTTGCAGCAAATACCTGGGCGACCTGGATCGCAAGTTGGCGGATTTTGAGGCGACCGGTGTCGAGGTGATAGCCATCAGCTCCGACGGAAAAGAACGGGCTGAACAAACTCCAATAAAATGGGAAACGGAAAACCTCAGATACGGATATGATCTCGATTTGGATAAAGCGCGGGAATGGGGACTTTTCATCTCGACGGGCCGTGGCGTATCGGGGGCCGGGATTGAGGAACCTGATTTATTCAGTGAGGCGGCTCTCTATTTGGTACGGCCGAATGGCGAGCTGTTTTTTGGATCGGTGCAAACCATGCCGTTCGCCCGTCCAAGTTTCTCGGAAGTTTTAATGGGGGTAAAATTTGTGATCGATAAGGATTACCCAGGCCGCGGCGAGGTATTGGATCACCATAACCCGTAAGTTTTTAGCCTAAAAATTCCGGTTTCGGGGACAAAGCGTACATTTCTCGGCCTATAATAATAAAAAATAGAGGAGACCGGGAATGAGCAGCATTTTTGTTGAAACCGAAGACCAACGCGCCATCCTTGAAACCGTGCGCCGGTTCAATGAGTCGGTGGTCGCCCCGGTGGCGTCCGAACTGGACCGCCGCGACGACCCGGCGGACTGCTTCTCCTGGGATATCGTCGAGAAGGCCGACGCAGCCGGCATCCGCACCATGACATTGTCGGAGGAATTCGGCGGCATCGGCGCCGACAGCCTGACCACCGCCATGGTCATCGAGGAACTGGCCAAGGCCGACATGGGCGTTGCCGTGGTCATGGCCCAGACCCTGAAGCTGGCGCAGGTATTACAAAAAGCTTTGAGCCTGGAACAGCAGGGCCGCTATATCCCCAAGTTCCGTGACGACCCCCGCTGCCTTCTCGCCATCGGCATTACCGAACCGGAAACCGCGTCCAACTATTTTCTGCCCCATCCCAGCCCGTTCCGCACCGCGGCGGAAAAAACCGACGGCGGCTGGATCCTTAACGGCATGAAGCACTTCATTTCCAACGGCAACCGGGCCGGGCTGTATTTGGTTTTTGTACAGACGGAAAAAGGCAAGGGCCTGGCCGAAGGCAGCACCTGTTTCCTGGTCGAGCGCGACACCCCGGGTTTTTCCATCGGCCATGTCCACGACAAGATGGGTGAACGGCTGGCCAACAACGCCGAGCTGATTTTTACCGACTGTTTCATCGCCGATGAAAACGTCGTCGGCAGCGTCGGCGAGGGCTTCCAGGTGCTGGCGCAGTTTTTTCCGCAAAGCAACACCTACGCCGCCGCCACCGTATTGGGCGTCGCCGTCACCGCCTATGAGCGGGCGCTGGAATGGGCCAAGACCCGGAACCAGGGCGGCAAGCCGATTATTGAGCACGACGGTATCCGCGCCCAATTGGCCGAGATGCGCATGCTCAACGACGTTTCGCGCACCTACATTCACCGCGCCGCCTGGTCCGCCGACAATCAAGACCAGGGTTGGGACAAGACCCTGGGCACGCTGCCCAAGGTGTTCGCCTCGCAAGCCGCCTGGAAAGTGGTCACCTGGGCGTCGGAAATCCACGGCGGCTACGGTTACATGCGCGATGTGGGGTTCGAGAAACTGCTTCGCGACGCCGCCGCCTTCCTGCATTCCGACGGCGTCAATCGGACCTTGCTGCTGAAGTCGGCTAACTTCATGTACTGATGGGAGGTTGCCCGTGAAAGCCATGGTGTTGAAGGCGGCGAAAACGCCGTTCGTTTTGGAAACCCTCCCCGACCCGGAACCCGGCCCCGGCGAAGCGGTCGCCCGGGTGCTGGCGTGCGGATCGGGCCTGACCATCCAACATATCAAGGCCGGGCGCCTGCCGGCCGAGTTTCCGCGCATCATCGGCCATGAGATCACCGGCGAAATCGCCGCCGTCGGCGCCGACGTCACCGGTCTTAGCGAAGGCGACCCGGTGACCGCGTATTATTACCTCAACTGCGGCCATTGCCGTTGGTGCCAGTCCGACCTGGAGCCCCTGTGCGAGAACACCGGCGGCAACGTCGGCAGGAATTGCGACGGTGGCTATGCCGAATACATCAAGCTGCCGGCTCATATTTTCATCAAGCTGCCCGAGGAATTGGATTACAAGGCGCACCCGGCGGAAGTCGGCGTCATCACCGATGCCGTCGCCACGCCGGTGAAAGTCTTGAAGCGCGCCGGCGTCAAGTCAGGCGATACCGTGGCCGTCATCGGCGGCGGCGGTGGCGTCGGCATTCACCAGCTGATGCTGGCACGATGGGCCGGCGCCAGGGTCATTGCCGTCGATATCGCCACCGATAAGCTCAAAGCCTGCCGTGATGCCGGCGCCGATGAATGCGTCGATGCGTCCAAAGGCAACGTCACCGAGGCGCTGTTGGATTTAACCGGCGGCGAGGGCGTCGATGTGGTAATCGATTATGTTTCCGCCACCTCGACCCTGGAAGCCGGCGCGGCGGCGCTGGGCAAGCGCGGCCGGCTGGTGACGCTGGGTGGCGCCGGAGGAAAATTCCAGGCCGATGCCCATACCATGCTGATGAAGGAACAGGCCCTGTTGGGCAGCCGCTACGTCACCCGGTCGGAAATCGCCGAAGCCCTCGATCTGGTCGCTCGCGGCGACATCAAGCCGTTGGTCACCGACATCCGCCCGCTGGAGGAAGCCGAGGCGCTCCACGATCATCTGGAAGCCGGAGGCGTTACCGGCCGCGCTGCGTTGCTGATCGGTTAGCAAATCCCGAGCAAATGGAACATTTGCGACGACGAATTTGCGGCTAATAGAATCAGGCGACGTCCTTGTCGGCTTCCTTGTTGGCGTCCTTGTCGAGCAGGAGGGGATTGATTTCGCAGGCATCTTCCCAACTCAAGACCTTGAACGAGCGGACTAACTTTCCGGCGCCGTCGGTCTCGGCGCAAAACAGGCCGAGCTCGATGATCTCTTCCTCGCTGAAAAGCTCCCGAAGGTCATCATAGACCTTTTCGGAATCGACGCCGTCATCACCGGTTTTGAACAGCGTTGCATAGTGGATCGCCGCCCTTTCCCGATCAGAAAAAACGTCGCTGGTCTGATAATTAATCAACTGGGCGACTTTTTGCTCTTCCAGTCCCTCTATCTTGGCGACCTTGGAACGCACCGTGGAGCAATAGCCGCAGCGGGTCTCCATCGACATCTGGATGCGGCACAGTTCCTTCAAGGTATGCGGCAGAATGCCGTCATAAAGAAGCGAATTCCAATACTTGACCCAGGCAACGCCGGCCTTGGTGCGGACCATGATGCTGACCACGTCGGGGTCCGGCGCGCCCCGTTCTTCGGACTGCGCGATCAGCGCCTTGGCCTCATCGGTTTTTTCATCTTCTTCAATGTAGCGAATTCTCGGCATGGTTCTCTCCCTGGGGTTATCGTCATCGATTGCCCACGTTTTAAATCATCAGTGGGCTGCTTTCCAGGCCGGAATCTTCAATCAATCGTGAGCAATGCGAAAAATATGGGTATGATGGCGGCAACAATCCGGAGAATAAAATGACAACATTTAAGGACCGTGTTCCCTTCTCGGCAATCATCGACCGACCCCAGCTTCAGCTTCCCGATGGCGCCCGTATGGCGGTGTGGACCATCGTCAACGTCGAGAACTGGGACAGCACCAAGGCGCAGCCGCGCACGGTCCTGCCGCCGCCCATGGGCAAGCCGCTGTTGCCGGACCTGCCCAACTGGTCGTGGCACGAATACGGCATGCGGGTCGGGTTCTGGCGGATTCATGACCTCCTGACGCGGCTCGGCGTCACCCCGACCTTGGCCTTGAACGGCATCGTTTGCGAAAATTATCCGCGCATCGCGGACGCCGCCAAGGATTCCGGCTGGGAATTCATGGGTCATGGATATGTCCAGGGCCCCATGCACCATCTCGACGACCAACGCGACGCCATTCGCCGCACCATCGAGGCGATCCGCGATTTCACCGGCAAGGCGCCGCGCGGTTGGGAAAGTCCGGGCCTGACCGAAACCGAAGACACCATCGACATCCTCGCCGAGGAAGGCATTGAGTACGTCGCCGATTGGGTGCTCGACGATCAGCCGTGTCGCATCGACACCAAAAGCGGCTCGATGATTTCGGTTCCCTACAGCGTGGAGACCAACGACATCCCCATCTTCTCCCTGCAGAACCGCCCGTCCGACGCCATGTTAAAGCGCACCGTCGATCAGTTCGAACAGCTCTATGCGGAAAGCGAGTCGATCACCCGGGTGATGGCGATCAGCATGCATCCGTATTTATCCGGCGTGCCGCACCGCATCGGTTATCTGAAACAGATATACGAACACATCCTGGACCGGCCCGGCGTGGTCATGATGACCGGCGAGGGGATTCTGGATTGGTATCTCGAGGAAGAAAAAAGAGTGGGGCTTTAGAGCAAATCCCGAGCAAATGGACTCATTTGCGACGACGAATTTGCGGATAAATTAAGAGCAAATCCCGAGCAAATGATCTCAATTTGCGACGACGAATTTGCGTTAAACAAAAAACCTTAAACTTCCGCGGCGGCGTCGCGCATCCGTTCTTTGGTCAACGGCAGGCGCCGCAGCCGCAACCCGACGGCATCGAAAATGGCGTTGCCGATGGCCGCCGCCGTCGGCCCTTGGGTGGCCTCACCGGCGCCGAGGAAGGGCTGGTCCGGGCGGTCGATCAGCACCGTTTCGATGGTCGGCACTTCCGGGAACGTCAAAATCGGGTAGGTTTCCCAATCGCGGCTGAGAATGCCGCCGCCGTTAAAGTCCACCTGTTCCTTGAGCGTCCAACTGGCGGACTGGATCAAGCCGCCTTCGAGCTGATTCCTGAGTCCCTCGGGATCGACGACTTGGCCGGCGTCGGCGGCGATCACCGCCTTATCCAAATGGATGGCGCCAACGTCATCGACGCTGAGGTCCATGACCACGGCGGCGAAACACTTCTGGTTCTTGTAACGCGCCATGGCGATGCCCCGGCCCCGGACTCCACCGTTACCGTCTTCGCGGCCCAAAGCGCCCCACCCGGCGTGCGACGCGGCGGCTTCCAGCACGGTACGGGCGCGCTCGTCAGATAAATGCTTAAGGCGGAATTCCAGGGGGTCGGCGCCGCTTTCATGGGCGAGCTCATCCATGAAGGATTCGATGGCGAAGACATTGGCGTAGGCGCCCAAGGACCGCAGCGACGAGGTCCTGAGCGGCAGTTCCCGGACCATGTGTTTGACAATGCGGCGGTCGGGAAAATCGTAAATGGGATCGGCGTTGCGGTGGATACCGGATTGGAACCCCATATTGGGCTGTGGGGTTGGCGGGGTGCGCGGATTTTCCAGATGCCACGACGCCGCCAAGCGCGAGTGTTCGCCGTGATCCGATGGCCGCCCCATATGGGAGTCGCTGTAGGTCTCGTGGCTCCAATAAAGAATCCGGCCGGCGTCATCGAGGCTCGCCTGCACCTCCATTTGCATGGCCGGGCCATAGGGCTCCCACCCATGTTCATCATCGCGTTCCCATTTCATCAACACCGGGCGGCCGGGAACGGCGCGCGCCACCAGGGCGGCGTCAAGGACGACATCATCGGCGCCGTTGTGGCCGTAACACCCCGGCCCCGGGACATGGCTTACACGGATAGAGTCTTCCGGCATGGCGAGAACCCCGGCCAGCGCTTGACGCAGCGGAAAGACGCCTTGCGAATGGCACCAAACCTCCAACGCCTGATCATTGAAAGTTGCCACCGCCGCCGACGGCCCGATCGAGCCATGCATGATATAGGGCCGCTGATAAGTGGCCGTTAGGGTGGCGGCGGCCTTGGCGGGCGTCTCGGGCGGTTGCACCGGAATCTCCTGGGGCACGCCGTCGGCAAGGGGAAAGCTTTCGCGGGGATTGTTTTTGAGCTGCTCGAATATGTCCGCCGACGGCAACTCGTTGCTGTCGTCCCACACCGCCAGTCCGGCCAACTTGGCGGCCGCCCACACCGCCTGTTCCTCGCGCTCGCAGACGACGGCCAAGAAGGAACCGTCGCGGACGACTTCAATCACCCCGGCCATGGCGCGGGCCGGTGCCTCGTCCAGGTCTTTTAACCCGGCGTGATACCTGGGCGGGCGCACCACCCTGGCATGCACCATGCCCGGCAAATCCATATCATGGACAAAAGCCGTGGTGCCGGTGACAAGACCATCGATACCCTTGGCCGGGATCGGATTGCCGATCAGCCGGTAATGGTCCGGGTTTTTCGGCGTTGCCGCGTCGGTGACATCCCTGTCGAAACGCTTGTCGCCCATCAGCTCCCAATAGGAAACCTGTTGATTGGTATGTTCGCCGCCGATCTCGCCGTCGGTGACGGATAGGGTCTCCACCGGCGCACCCAATTTCTCGGACGCCATTTCCAGCAGAACCCGCCGCGCCTCGGCGGTGGCCTGGCGGATGGCGGTGCCGCTGCTTTCCATGGACATGCTGCCGGAGGTATAGCCTTCGGCCGGCGAAAGCGCGGTATCGGCGGTTTGGACGGTGATCCGGTCCAGGTCGACATCGAGCTCCTCGGCGGCGATCACGGCAAACGCCGTCGTCAGCTTCTGGCCGATTTCGACCTTGCCGGTGTTGACCGTGATCCGCCCGTCGGCATGGATTTGCAGCCACTGGTCAAGGTTTGGGTTGTTGGCGAAACTGCCGGATAGGGTCATCGGCGCATCTCCTTCGCCGTCCTAAGAATGGCCTTGATGATCTGCGCATGGGTGCCGCACCGGCAGAGATTATCGGACAAGGCGTCACGGATTTCTTCTTCGCTGGGGTCGGGGTTGGCGTCCAACAGCGCCTTGGCGGCGACGATGACGCCCGGGATACAATACCCGCACTGCGCCGCACGCTCGGTGGCGAAGGCCTGTTGCAGGGCGTGCAAATTATCCACCGAGCCGATGCCTTCGATGGTGGTGATGGCACGGTTCTCAAACGCCGCCACCGGGGTCGAGCACGAAAATTCCGTCTTGCCGTCAACCAGGACCATGCAGGCGCCGCATTGTTCCAGCCCGCACCCGAGCTTCGCCCCTTTCAGCCCAAGATCGTTACGGAGCACATAAATCAACGGCGTCTTCTCATCGACGTCGAGGTGATGGTCGTGACCGTTAACGGTGAGGCTGACCTTGGACATGCGCTTAAAGGATTGTGATCACATGCCGAGCAGGCGCTTGGCATTGCCGCCCAGGATCAACGCCTGATCGTCCTCGCTCAAGCCGGCATGTTCGGTGACGATCTCCACCGGGCGGTCGTAGGACATGTCGAAGCAAAAATCGCTGCCCAATACCACCCGGTCCGGCCCGACAAGATTGATCAGATATTCAAGCGCCGGCGCGGCATGGGTGATGGTGTCGTAATAAAAACGCCGTAAATAATCGACCGGCGGGGTCTTCAGGTGTTGGCATTCCTCGCGCACGCCCCAGCCGTGGGTGATGCGCCCGATCAGCCAGGGGAAGGTGCCGCCGGCGTGGGGCAGGCAGAACGTTAGTTTAGGAAAGCGGTCGAGGACTTCACCGAAAATCAGATGCGAGGCGGCGATGGCGGATTCGGTCGGGTTGCCGATAAAATTGGTCAGGTAGAATTGCTTCAACCGGCTGGGGTCGACGACCTTGATCGGGTGCAGGAAGATGGTGAAGCCAAGGGCTTCGATGGCTTCATAGACCGGAAAGAACGAGGGGTCGGACAGTTCCATGTCGAGCACCCGGGTAGCCATGTAGATGCCCCGGATTCCCGGTAACGATTTAACCCGTTCCAATTCCTTGAGCGCCAGTTCCGGTTCCTGCATGGGCAGGATGGCTAAGCCGAGAAAGCGATCCGGATAGGCCTCAAAGGCTTCGACGCAGGCATCGTTATAGGCCACGGTCAGGCGCTGCGACAGATCGGGCGGCGCCCAATACAGCATCGGCTGGGTCAGCGACAGGCAATGCACATCGACGCCCATCTCATCCATGGAGGCGACGCGATCGTCGATATTGATATAACGGCTTTCCAACGGCGGGCTTTTGACGCCGCCGGCATCAAGGACGGGTCCACCGGGGTCGCCGTAGGTGCATACGACGCCGTGTTCGGCGCCTTCCGCTTCGATCAGCCGCATGTAGGCTTCCGGGTAAAAATGTGCGTGTATATCAATGGTTTCGAATTTGCTCATGGAAATTATTATCTACCGTCCTTGTTGGGATACTTTAAAAATCTTGGCAATCCTACCGGCACGCCGCCCATCGGGACAGCCCTAATTCATAGGATATTAGCCGATTACTTCCGTTCCGGCAGGCCGGCCATGGCTTCCATCACGGCGCAGATGGACGCGGTGTCCTTGGCGTCGAAACCCTGTTCCATGGCCGCCTGGTATATCGGTTCGGTGGTTGAAAACAACGGCGTCGGGCAATCCATGGACCGGGCAAAATCAGCGATGATGCGCATATCCTTCTGCCATACGGCATTTTTCATGGTGGCGTCGTCGTAATCGCCCGCCACCATCATCGGGCCGCGGATTTCAAACATCCGCGACGAGCCGGCGCCGTCGCTGATGACCTTGAAAATATCTTCGGGCTTGAGACCGGCCTTCATGCCGAGAACCAGGGCTTCGGCGGCTGACGCATTGTGAATGGCGACCAGAAGGTTGGCGACGAACTTCATCTTGGAGCCATTGCCGAATTCGCCGACGTAATGGTTGGACCGGGACATGCCCTCGAAAACCGGGACCGCGCGTTCGTAACTGGCAAGGTCGCCGCTGCCGAGAACGACCAGGTCCTTGGTCCTGGCTTGAGCGCCGGTGCCGCTGAGCGGACAATCGAGCATCACCATGCCGGCGTCTTTCAAAGCGTCATGGCCGCGTTGCTTGACGTCGATGGGCAAGGTGCTGACTTCGATAATCACCGGCGTCGTACCGGTGGCGGCCTTGAGGCCGTCATCACCCTGGGTCACCGCATCGAACGCGGCGACGCTGGGAAGCGAGGTGAAAATGAATTCCGCCGCCTCGGCCACTTCCTTGATCGATGCGGCGCCGACGCCGCCGCCTTTAACGTGCTTCTCAACGCAATCGTCGTCGACATCGTAGCCGACCACCGTAAATCCGTCTTTTATGAGATTGGTGGACATGGCCGAGCCCATGATCCCTAAACCGATCATCCCGACGACAGATTTACTCATTTTTTCTTTCCCCTGTAAGCGATTAGGGAGGCATGGTAACGGCTTTCATCAATCAGGGAAAATTCATATTCCAAAAAGTTCCAAAACCCGTGGTCTTTTTCTAATTATTCATCCCACGCATAAATAAAGTCGAAATTGGAATTTTCTTCATTATCTGCTAGCCTCTACCATCTTAGTTTCAAACGAGGATTTTGTGGCGGCGAGACTTTTTGCGCCTGTAAAAACACCATCAAAATCCAAAAGGGCGTGGGGGCCGCCGTCCGGTTTTGACGGTTTTAAATAACCCCCGAAACAAAAACTCTAGGGAGGATTTTTATGAAAAAGCTAACCACCACTTTTGTCGGCATAATGGCATTGGCCGCGGGCGCTTTCTTGGGCGTAACCACCGTGGATGCCAAGACCATTACCATCCGGATCGGCTCGGGCCATCCGCCGACGGTCGTTTATGCGGGCCTGATGAAAAATTTCTTTCAGCCCGAGCTAAAGAAGGCGATCGAATCCAGGACCAGCCACAAGGTCAAATACATCGAAGGCTACAGCGGTTCCATCGTCAAGGTGTTCGACGTTTTCGAAGGGGTGCAGAACGGCGTCCTCGATATCGGTGGATTCTGCTACTGTTTCGAGGCTTCCAAGCTGCCGATGCACGCGTTCCAGATCATGCTGCCCTTCGGCACCATGGATCCGGTGCAAAGCGTCGCCATCGCCAACAAGATTTACAAGAAATTCCC
>DASCOC010000200.1:0-21115 GCA_036011805.1 Rhodospirillales bacterium | reverse complement strand
TCGAAGGAGACCGTCATGTGATACGAATTAAAACCACCTTGACAGCAAGCGCCTCATATAAGCGGACATCGGGGTCTCAAGGTATTGCGACGATAACCCCCCTTGACATCCTCCGTCAGTGTTCCATATATGTTCTAATATAGTCTGCGCTCTTTGACATCGTGAATAGGGGCTTTTCCTGCTCGTTCCGGCGCTATTCCATTGCTGGGATGGCGGACAAAAGCAAACAGGGCCACGGCTGGTCAGCATGGGCGCCGCGGCGTGGCCTTCGCCCGGTTTTGCGACAAAATGTAGACATACGTAGACGGAAGTAGACGTTTGCGTACAATTATTTTGAGATTTGCCATAATACCGGCGCGGGTGGTTTCACCGGCGTCCGAATTGGCCTGACGGCGGCTTTCTGTGCGGATAGTATCTCTCTGGATCGACATTAATCTGGGGAGATGAGAGATGGCGCTGATGGATGGAAAATGCTGCATCATCACCGGCGGGGCCGGCAGTATAGGATTGGCCAGCGCAAAATTGCTGCTCGGCGAAGGCGCCAAGGTGATGCTGGTCGATCGCAACGCCGACGATCTGGAAAAAGCGGCGGCCGCATTGGATAGCCAAGAGGTCCTGACCTGCGCCGCCGATGTCACCGATACCGGGGACACCCAAGCCTATATCAACCAGGCCGTCGACGCCTGGGGCCGACTGGATGTTTTGTTCTCCAACGCCGGGCTCAGCGGCACCAACGCGCCGATTACCGATTACCCGGAAGACATTTTCGATAGCGTCATCGACGTCAACGTCAAAGGGTCCTTCCTCGCCCTCAAATACGCCATTCCCCGGATGACCTCGGGCGGCAGCATCATCGTCACCTCCAGCATTATGGGGGTGCAGGCCCGGCCCAATTCGGTCGGCTATATCACCTCCAAACACGCCCTCGTCGGCATGGTCCGGTGTGTCGCCCGCGAGGTGGCGGCCCAGAACATCCGGGTCAACATTCTGGCGCCCGGTCCCACCAACACTGAATTCCAAGCCACCATCGAAGCCCGGATCAGCAAAACCATGGGCATCGACGCCACCGAAATGCTCAACAAACAAATGATTCCCTTAGGCCGGCATGCCGAGCCGGACGAAATTGCCCGCTCCGTGCTGTTTCTGGCATCGGACCAAAGCAGCTTTTCCACCGGCAGCGTGTTCATGGCCGATGGCGGTTGGAACGCCTGACGATGGTATTGACCGGGGGGGCTCAGCAGCCGAACCGCGTCAAGGTGCGCTCCACCGAGGCGACGTAGGAGCCGCCGAACAGGCGCACGTGGACCAGCAGCGGATAGATATTATAGAGGTCCAGGCGTTCCTCGAAAAAACCGGGCCGGATCGGCCGGTGCTCCCGGTAGCGGTCGAAGAAAGCATCGCCGAAGGTGCCGAACAGAGTCGAAAACGCCAGCTCGATTTCGGCATCGGCGTAATATATCGCCGGGTCGACAAAGCCGGTTATGCGGCCCCGGTGGCACAGCACGTTGCCGCCCCACAAATCGCCGTGGATCAACGACGGGGCCGCGGAATTATCGAGCCAGTCGCCGAGCCGCCCGGCCAGCGTTTCCACCCGCGCCATCAGGTCTGAAGGCAAGCGGCCGGCGTCCAGGGCCTGGGCGGCCATATACAGCAATCGTTGATCGCGGAAGAATTCGACCCAATTTTTGGTCTCGTCGTTGGGCTGGTGCAGGCCGCCGATCACCGTCGCCCGGTCGAAGCCGAAGCTGCCAGCACCGACATCGTGCAGCGCCGCCAACAGGCCGGCGGCCTGGACTTGAGCGCCGCCGGAAAGGCCGCCGGAATTGGCGAGGAAGCTCATCAACAACAGTTCATCGTCGGCATAGAGGACGTCGGGCACCGGCAGGGTGCCGGTTTCGGCCAGGGTGCGCAGCATGAAGCCTTCGAGGCCGAGGTTGGCGCCGGCGTCACCCGACTTGGCGACGACGACGCGGCCGTCTTCCAGCGTCACCTTGCGGACGTCGCTAACACAGCCGCCGCCCAGGGGCTGGAACCGGGCCGGGGCCGACCCGGTGGCCTTGGTGATGGTGTCTTGGTGTTGGCGCATGGCCACTGCTTCCCCCGGAAGCGCGCTAAAAATGCCGGCCTAAAGATGTTTCGTGCGGATATCGTCGAGCAGCCCGGCCGACGCCGCCTCAATCAAGTCCAACACGCCATCGAAACCGCCGTCGCCGCCGTAATAGGGGTCGGGGACGTCGCTCAGGCCCAATTGCGGGGCGAACTGCAGAAACTTATAGAGCCGGTCTTCGCCGCCTTTCGGGCACATCCTGGCGAGATCACCGTGATTTTGGGAATCCATGGCGATGACATAATCGAAACGCTCGAAGTCATGGGCCTTGGCTTGGCGGGCGCGTTGGTTGGAAAGGTCGATGCCGCGTTTGCGGGCGGTGGCCTGGGCGCGGCTGTCCGGCGGGCTGCCGATGTGCCAGCTGCCGACGCCGGCGGAATCCACCGACACCTGGTCCGATAAACCCTCGCGCTCCACCAGCGCCTTGAAAACGCCCTCGGCGGTGGGCGAGCGGCAGATGTTACCGAGACAGACAAACAAGACGTTGACCAAGGGCCGCTCCTCAGGGACGGTTTTATACGGAAATTGGATTATCATAGCCCAGCGGTTTTCGGGCAAGCTGTCAGAGAGGAATAAGTATGACGGAACCCAACGGCCAAAACATCGTCATTCTCACCGGCGCCGGTATTTCCAAGGAATCGGGGCTGGATACCTTTCGCGATGCCGACGGCATCTGGTCGACGGTGCGGATTGAGGATGTGGCGACGCCGGAAGCCTTCGCCCGGGACCCGGCCCGGGTGCATGGATTTTACAACACGCGGCGGGCGAAGCTGGCGGCCGGCGGGGTGGCGCCCAACGCGGCGCATCAGGCGTTGGCGCGGCTGGAAGCGGAATGGCCGGGCGAGGTCCTGATCGTCACCCAGAATATCGACGACCTGCATGAACGCGCCGGCAGCCGCAACATCATCCATATGCACGGCGAATTGTTGAAGGTGCGTTGTCAGGGCTGCGGCGGCGTTACGGTCTGGGATGGGGATCTGGGCGGAAAAGACGTTTGCGGTGAATGCGCCACCCTAGGCGGACTGAGGCCGCATGTGGTGTGGTTTGGCGAAATGCCGCTGCAGATGGAGCGCATCTACGAAGCCCTCGATCGGTGCGCGACGTTTATGTCGATCGGCACATCCGGCAATGTTTATCCCGCCGCCGGGTTTGTCGCTCATGTTTCCGCCGGGCGCGGCGGCATCAATAGGTCCGCCCATACGGTGGAACTCAACATGGAGCCGTCGGAAGGGGCGAGCTTGTTCGCGGAAACTCATTACGGTCCGGCAACGACGCTTGTTACGGCTTACGTGGACGGGGTTTTGAATGGCCTGTGACGAGAACAACCCGGTTGGGGTAAAGTTTTTTTGAATAATCGTTCAAAATACAGTCTTGATTGGGATACGGCTATTTGTGAAGGTGATGCATGGATGGACAACCTAAAATAAAAACGGATGGCTTAGACCAAGGTGAGCAGCGGGAACAAATTCTCGCCGGGTTCCGGGCCGTCCGTGATCGCTCCATGCAATTAGCGGCGCCGTTGTCGGCGGAAGATCAGTGCATTCAGTCCATGGACGACGTCAGCCCGACGAAATGGCATTTGGCGCATACCTCGTGGGCGTTCGAGGCGTTTGTGCTGAGGCCGTTCGATCCGGGCTATGAGGAGTTTCATGCGGATTATAATTATCTGTTCAATTCGTATTACGAATCCATCGGTCCCCGCCACCAACGGCCGAAACGGGGGCTGTTGTCGCGGCCGCCGCTGGACCACGTTCACGCCTACCGCCGCCATGTGGAAGACGCCGTCATCGCCCTGATCGAAGGGGCGGAAGAAAAAAAATGGGTCGAGATTGCTCCTTTTGTTGCACTCGGGCTCAACCACGAACAACAACACCAGGAACTGATGCTGACCGACATCAAGCATGTATTTTCCTGCAATCCGCTGAAACCCGCCTATCAGGCCTTCAAGGATCATGGCAGTGGAAGCGGCGAAAATGGAAAACTCGAATGGGTCGAATTTCCCGAAGGCCTAGTCGAGACCGGCCATGAGGGCGCCGGTTTCGCTTTCGATAACGAAAGCCCCCGGCATAAGGTCTGGCTGAATGGGTTCAGGATTGCGGCGCGCCCGGTGAGCAACGGTGACTATCTTGAATTTATCGAGGACGGCGGGTATCGGCGCCCGGAATTCTGGCTCTCCAACGGCTGGGCGGCGGTTCAGGACCATGCCTGGATAGCGCCGCTCTATTGGCGAGGGGACAATGACGGCGATTGGCGGCTGATGACATTGGCCGGGGAGCGCGCCCTGGACCCGGCCGAGCCGGTCTGCCACGTCAGTCACTTCAAGGCCGATGCGTACGCCAAATGGGCCGGCAAGCGGTTGCCCCTGGAGGCCGAGTGGGAACAACTCGCCGCCGATCTCCCGGTTCAGGGCAATTTCGCCGACAGCGGTCATTTTCATCCGGTCCCCGGCCAAGAGGCCACGGATTCCTCCACCGCGGCCCAGGTGTTCGGCGACGTCTGGGAATGGACCGGCAGCGCCTATGCCGCCTATCCCGGATACCGCGCCGCCGACGGCGCCATTGGCGAATACAACGGCAAGTTCATGAGTGGTCAAATGGTGCTCCGGGGCGGGTCCGCGGCGACGCCGGAAGGCCACGTTCGCGCCAGCTACCGCAATTTCTTCTATCCGCCGGACCGCTGGCAATTCAGCGGCCTGCGCCTGGCCGAGGATATCTGACCATGGATGTGCGTGTTTCCGAGACAGCCGGTGCCGCGAAAAGCCCGGGGGAAGACGACGGCGCGTTCCTGGCCGATGTCGTCAGCGGTTTGGGGGCGCAGAAAAAATATCTGCCGTGCAAATATTTTTATGACGAAAGGGGCTCGCAACTGTTTGAAGCCATTTGCGGCCTCGATGAATATTACGCGACGCGGACGGAAACGGCGTTGATTAAGGATCACGGCGAGGAAATGGCGGACCTAATCGGCCCCGGCGCCTCCTTGATCGAATACGGCTGCGGCTCGCTGGTGAAAACCCGGCTGCTGCTGGACGCCCTGGACAATCCGAGGGTGTTCGTTCCCATCGATATATCCGAAGCGCATTTAATGCGTTCGGCGGCGGCGCTGGACCGGGACTATCCGGCGCTGCAGGTTTTCCCCGTGGTTGCCGATTTCACCCAGCCGGTGCTGCTTCCGGATGCGACGGTGAACGGGGGTAATAAAAAAGTCGGTTTTTTCCCAGGCTCGACCATCGGAAATTTTGACCACCATGAGGCCGCTAAATTCCTGGCCACGGTGGCCGAAACCGTCGGTGCCGGCGGCGGCCTGCTGATCGGGGTCGACCTGAAAAAGGATCAACATATTCTGCTTCGCGCCTATGACGACCGAGACGGGGTCACGGCGCGCTTCAACCTCAATATCATCGAGCGTATCAACCGGGAGCTGGGCGGTGACTTCGATGCCAGCGGCTTCCGCCATGAGGTCCGTTACAACGAACAGCAAGGCCGCATCGAAATGCACCTGGTGAGCCGCCGCGAGCAGACGGCCCAGGCCTCCGGCCATTCATTCGGGTTCCGCAAAGGCGAATCCATTCATACCGAAAATTCGTATAAATACGACGCCGAGGAGTTCCAGGCCCTTGCCGCCGGTCAGGGCTTTCGTCTGGTCCGGACCTGGGTTGATGACAAGGATCTATTTTCAATCCATTACCTGACCCGGGATTAACGCCGCCGGCGGTTCATCCTTTCGAGGTCCCGCCTAGGATATGAACAAACTCAAGCACCTGATCACCGAAATTGAAGCCTGCCGGATTTGCGCCGATCACCTGCCGTTAGGACCCAGGCCGGTGCTTCGGGTGTCGGCGACGGCAACGTTGATGATCATCGGCCAGGCGCCAGGCACCAAGGTTCATGAAAGCGGCGTGCCCTGGGATGATGCCTCCGGCGAGCGGTTGCGCGATTGGCTGGGGCTATCAGCCGATGTTTTTTACGACCAAGCCCAAGTCGCGATCATGCCGATGGGATTCTGTTACCCCGGCCGTGCCGCCAACGGCGGTGACAACCCGCCCAGGCCGGAATGTGCGCCTGCATGGCACCCCAAGCTTCTGCCCCTTGTATCGGCAGTGAAGCTAACTCTTCTGGTCGGTGGCTACGCGCAAAAATATTATCTCGGACCGGCCGCCCAAAAAACCATGACAGCAACGGTTCGGGCCTGGCGCCACCATCTTCCCCGGTTTTTTCCGACCCCTCACCCGAGTTGGCGGACGACGGGATGGCAGCGAAAGAACCCCTGGTTCGAGACCGAAGTTATTCCCAACCTGCGACGCCGTGTGCGAAAACTTGTTGGCTGATTGTCAAATAAACCAGGAATTCCTTGACTTTTGATACCTCAAGATCATTTAATTAATCTTAATATACTTAGTTTAATTAATTGATCTTGTTGTAAAGGCTCCTGGGAGCAAGGTTAATGCAGTCAATATCCAATGACGACCTCTCAATTAGGCTGATGGTTGACAATCCCTGGTGGGATTATTCATCCGGTTTCGAATCAAAATTACGAACCCAGCGCAAGCGGGATTTATTTCCGGCATTCTTTCGCTCCATCCAGGATCTCGGCCAGGGGACGGGCTTGGTTTTGGCAGGGACCCTCGGCGTCGGCAAGACGGTGATGCTGCGCCAAGCGGTGGCCCGACTGATCGAAGACGGGGTGCCGCCGTCCGCGGTATTTTACGCCTCTCTGGCCTCGCCGGTTTATGGGTCGGTGGATTTAATCCGTTTGTTGGAAATTTTTACGTCTCGGCACGGCCATGGACCGGAAACCGAGCTCTATTTATTTTTTGATGAAATCCAATACGCCGGGGACTGGCAGGATATATTACCGGCATTGGCCAGGGCGTGGCCGAAGGCACGGTTTGTCGCGGCGGTGTCATCGGACGCAACGGCAATTACAACCGGGGAAATGCCGTCGGATTCGGAAATTTCAACCTTTGTCCTGCCGGCGTTGACGTTTCCGGAATTCCTGCGATTCCAGGAAACGGAGGAAAATCTGTTCACAGAAGGCCAAACAGGAAGTGCGTTGGTCCTGCAACCCGGCGCCATAGGGGCCCTCAATGAAGCGTTTCTGGAATATGTGAATACCGGCGGATTTCCGGATGAAAACATGGCTACGGGATCTATTGCTGACAGGGTATTGAACAAGGACTTAGCGAGTCTCCATGGAATCAGCGACACCCGGGAACTGAACCGCCTGTTCGCCATTCTGGCCAAGAACACCGCCCTGGAAGTCAGCATCGAGGAATTGACCAAGGCCCTGGGCGTCGCCAAGAACACGCTCCGCAAGTACCTGGATTATCTGGAGCACGCCTACCTGATCCGCCGCCTTCCCCGGGTCGACCAATCCGCCCAACGGTTCAAACGCGCCGTTGCCTTCAAGGTCTATTTAACAACGCCCTGCCTTTACGCAGCCGTATTCGGCCCGGTGGATTCCGAATCCGAGGTATTCCCCAGGCTTGCCGAGACCGCGCTTGTGTCGCAATGGTTGGGGAGCAAAACCGCCGCCAATCTTGCCTACTCAAGTTGGCGGGGCGGCGGTATCGATTTGCTGGCCCTGGACCCGGAAAGTGACAGGCCCAGCCATGTCTACGAGATCGATTGGCCGGATGACTATGCGCCCGAGGGTAAAAAGGCCGACACCGGCCCCAAGGGTCTTTCGGCCTTCGTCGGCGGCACCAACCGCAATGCCAAGGCCTATATCCTGACCCGGGAAAGCACCCGCCAGGGGAGCATCGGCGGCATCGACGTGACCCTGGTGCCGCTCAGCCTTTATGCGTACTGGTTGGCGCGCGACCCGAGGCAGGCGAACCTCCAGGCCGGAAATTAATCGCCGGATTTTTTGCCCAACCTAAGGCGCAATGCGTTCAGTTTGATAAAGCCTTCGGCGTCGCGTTGGTCATAGACGGTATCGGCCTCGAACGTCGCGGTTTCTTCGGAATAAAGGCTGACCGGGGATTTCCGCCCGGTGACGATGACGTTGCCCTTATAAAGTTTGAGCCGCACCGTTCCCGTCACCCGTTCAGACGCCCGGTCGATGGAGGCCTGCATCATTTCGCGTTCCGGCGAGAACCAGAAGCCGTTGTAGACGGCCTCGGCATAGCGCGGCATGATTTCGTCCTTCAGGTGCATGGCGCCGCCATCCAGGGTCAGGGTTTCCATGGCGCGCCGGGCCTTGAACAGAACGGTACCGCCGGGGGTTTCGTAAACCCCCCGGGATTTCATGCCGACGAACCGGTTTTCGACGATGTCGTCGCGGCCGATGCCGTTGGCGCCGCCCAGCTCATTAAGCTGTTGCAGCAGCGCCGCCGGGCCCAACGTCTTGCCATCGACGCTGACGGGATCGCCGCCTTTAAAGCCGATCTCGACCACGCACGGCGTATCGGGGGCGGCTTCGGGGCTGACCGAGCGGGTGAACATGTTTTCATCGGGTTCGACCCAGGGATCTTCCAGCGCTTTGCCTTCATAGCTGATATGCAACAGGTTGGCGTCGGTGGAATAGGGGGCTTCGCCTTCTTTATCCTTGGGCACGGGGATCTGGTTTTGCTGAGCATATTCGATCAGCCTGGTGCGGCTATTGAGATCCCATTCCCGCCATGGCGCGATAATCTTGATATCGGGGTTAAGGGCGTAATAGCCGAGTTCGAACCGGACCTGGTCATTGCCTTTGCCGGTCGCCCCGTGGGCGACGGCGTCGGCGCCGACTTCGCGGGCGATCTCAATCTGGCGTTTGGCGATCAGCGGCCGGGCGATGGAGGTGCCGAGAAGATAGGTGCCTTCGTAAATGGCATTGGCCCGGAACATCGGAAACACGTAATCCCGCACGAACTCATCGCGAAGGTCTTCGATGAAGATTTCCTTGATCCCGAACTGTTCGGCTTTTTGCCGCGCCGGTTCCAATTCCTCGCCCTGGCCCAAGTCGGCGGTGAAGGTGACGACCTCACAGCCGTAGGTTTCCGTCAGCCATTTGAGGATGACGGAGGTATCAAGCCCTCCGGAATAGGCGAGGACGACTTTTTTTACGGTTCCACTCATGGCCCTGGCCTTTGCCTGGAAAAAAGATCCTGGAATCGAGGCGAGTATAGGCAAAACAGATTCTTGAGCAAGGCTAGCAAAGCCCTTATACCAAGGGCCGATGATAATGACCCCTAGGGACGGCTTTCCAAGGTTTTCGGCAAGGAGCGTGCGCTGCCGCGATGTGGGGCATCGCAAAGCGTGCGCGACGCTGTCCGAAAGCCTTGGCAAGCCGCCGGCCCGGTCGCCCATGCGAACCGCCTGGGGCCACGGGGTGTCCCCGTTGGTTTATGGCGGGGGCACCCCCGCGACCCCCGAGGGCGTCGGAAAGCCTTGATGATGCACCGCATCACCTGCGGCTTTCCTCCTACCCGACGGGCCGCATGGACGATCCCTATGGGTCATTATCATCGCTCCTTGGTATTCAGGTCCGGCCATGAAGATGGAAGATCTTTTAACCCCGGCCCTGATCCTCGACAAAGCCCGCCTTGCCCGCAACACTGAGGCCATGACCTCCCATGTCCGGGGCCTTCGACGATGTAACAGGGGGCGAGCATGGGGACTGCGGCTACGGGCTTGTTTGCGACGCCGCCATCTGCGACCCCATCCCCGGTCTCAAGGTCGCCGCCGTGCACCAGGAGCATGGCATGGTCACCGCAGACGGGCCTTTACCCTTCGATGCGTTGCCGGTGGGCGCCAAGGTCCGGGTGCTGCCAAACCATGTCTGCATGACGTCGGCGGCCTATGACGAATACAACGTTATCGATGGCGAAGAAGGCGCGGCCGAGGTCATCGCCACCTGGGGCCGTTGCAACGGCTGGTAGGCCGATCAAACCGGTGCACGTCAGAGAGGATCGGTCTCGGCGGCGTTTTGGACTTCCGGCTTACTTTCAAGCCAATCATCCAGTTGCGGTTTCAAATCCTCGAACGACCTGAACCCGGCGGTCAACAGGCTTAGTTTTCCTTCGGTTCTCAGCACCACCGTCGGGAACCCGGTAACGCCCATGCTTTGCGAGCGGAAGAAATCGCTGGCGGTCAGGTAGATCATTTTTCGAGTCGGGAAGATATCAACGAAGGAGGCGCGGTCGACGCCGGCGGTTTCGGCCAGATCGACAAGCACGTCGTGGTCCGTGATGTCCCGGTTTTCGGCATAGAACGCCTGGTGCTGGGCCGCCAGAAAGCCGAGCGCCGCCTCCGGTTTCAAGGTCCGCACCGTGACCAGCGCCCGACACGCCGGTTCGGTGTCATAGATAAAGCCGTCACGGTCGAAAAACGAATAATCGAAGGATTGGCCGCTGGCATTTTCGACATCGGCCCAGTGATGGCGGACCTCGGCTTTTGCCCGCCCGCTCATGGGTTCCGCGGTCAACGGCCTGAGCCCGCCGACGATGGGGAAAACCGGCACCCGTCCGGCGTATTCGCCGGCCATGGCTTCTACCGTCGGTGAAAATCCCCAGCACCATGAACACATGGGATCGACGATCACGAGGATTTCGCGGTCCATGGGATGCTCCTTTTTTTACGGAGTCGCCGGGGCGGCGGCCGGTTGCGTTTGGCGGCGCCGGGCCCGTTCGCTAGCCGATTTCAGTTGCCCGCAGGCGGCCATGATATCGCGGCCCCGGGGCCGGCGCACCGGCGCCGACAGGCCGCCGTCATTGAGGATATCGGAGAATTTTTTGATCGCCGCGCCCCCGGAGCATTCGAATTCTGTGCCCGGCCAGGGATTGAACGGAATCAGGTTGAACTTGGCCGGCAGGCCGCGCACCAGCCGCAACAGCTCCTTGGCGTCGGCGGCGGAATCGTTGACGCCTTTCAACATCGCGTATTCGAAGGTGATGCGCCGGGAATTCTTGGCGCCGGGATAGGCCCGGCATGCCGCCAGCAATTCCTTGATCGGATATTTGCGGTTGATCGGCACCAGCCGGTCGCGCAGGTCGTCGGTACAGGCGTGCAGGCTGACCGCCAGGTTGACGTCCAATTCTTCGCCGCAGCGTTGCATCATCGGGACCACGCCCGCCGTCGACAGCGTGATGCGGCGTTTCGAGATCGAGATGCCGTCGCCGTCCATGATGATCTTCAGGGCCTTGGCGACGTTGTCGAAATTATACATCGGCTCGCCCATGCCCATCATCACGATGTTTCTCAGCCACCTCTCGCCCGCCGGTGTCGGCCATTCGCCATAGGAATCACGCGCCACCATCATCTGGCCGACGATTTCCGCCGCCGTCAGGTTGCGCACCAGTTTCTGGGTGCCGGTGTGGCAAAAGGCGCAGTTCAGCGTGCAGCCAACCTGCGACGATATGCAAAGCGCGCCGCTGTCTTCTTCGGGGATAAAGACGCACTCGGCCTCGTTGGCGTCGTCGAATTTCAGCAGCCACTTGCGGGACTTGTCCCGGGACGTCAACTCGGTCGAAATCGCCGGCCTGGAAATGACGAACCGTTCGGCCAGGGCGGCGCGAGAAGGTTTAGCCAGGGTCGTCATCTTGGCAAAATCGCTTTCGCCCTGGTGATAGATCCAGTGCCATACCTGCTTGACCCGGAACGGCTTCTCACCGATGGCGGTCAGTTCCGCCAGCAGTTCGTCGCGGTCGAGCCCGATCAGGTTTTTGCGTTGGCTGGGATTGGCGTCGGCCATGCCCAGAGACATAGGGCGTTTTGGCCCCCATTGCCAATACCCGATGCCATTAAAACTCGCCACCGGCACCGCCGTTGCGAGGTTATGGAAAATTTCAAAAAAATTGTCAGCAAACGTCTACATTCGTCTACATCCGTCTACATCCGGTATTCGCCGCGCGCCCGCATGGTGTTAGGGGCTTGGACGCGGGGGTCCGAAAAAAATTGTTAATTGCCACGGATGCGGAAAAGTGGGCTAAATCCCGACATGGCAAAAGACCGCTACGGCAATACCCACACGCCCGGCCTGCCCTATGCGCACGGCGACATCATCCGCGACAGCCGCGATGACCACACCAAGCTGCATAACGCCTGGCGGTTTATCGAAGCCCGCGCCCAAGAAAAGGGGATGGAGGAAATCTATAACCTGTCGGGTTTGGAACGCGGCTACCAGGCGTCCGATGAGGAGGCCGATCTCGCCCCCATGGATGACGAATTGGCCCCGGCGTTGCTGTCGGGACGGCTGACGGAACTGGCGCTGGATCATCTCGGCGGCGATCCCGACGTGCATGACATCATGCCCATGAACCGTCAGACGGCGGCGGTGATGGCGGCGATGCGGGTGCTGACCGAACCGGGATGTTCGGTCATCGGGATTTCCGCGACCGGCAGCCACCCCTGTGTCGTGCGCGGCGCGTCCTATGCCGGGACCAACTTTATCGACACCCTGACCATTGGCGATTTTGAGCGCGCCCTTAAAGAGTCCGAAAACGTCAAGGTGGTGGCCCTGACCCGCCTCGCGGTGAGCTATGAGATCCTCAACATCAAGGATATCGAGCGCGTTGTCCGCCTCGCCCATGACGCCGGCGCCAAGGTGGTGATCGATGACGCCGGTGGCGCCCGTGTCGGCCCGGCCATTTTCAAGCAGCCGAAAACGCTGGAGCTCGGCGTCGATGTCGGCTCTACCGGGCTCGACAAATACGGCACCGTCGGCCCCCGCATCGGGTTGTTGGGCGGAACCAAATCCATCGTCGAAAAAATCCGCGCCATGGCCTTTGAGATCGGCGCCGAGGCGCGGCCGATGCTTTATCCCGGTATCGTCCGGTCGTTGCAACAATACGACCCGGCCCGGGTCGTTGAACTGGTAGAGACCACCAAAAAGGTCACCGGCGCGCTCAAGGCGCGGCTCGGCAATAGAATTCAGGAAACCCCGGTCATCGGCAAGCTGGACGGCGAGGATATTATGGAAATCGCCCTAGAACGTGCCGGGGAACGTGCCGGGGAACGTGCTGGGGAGCGGGCCGGGTTGACGGAGAACCCGGTGGTGCCCATCGAGGCCCTGGCCGGTCTGGCGATGCTGTTGCTTCGGGATTACGGCGTCATGACCGTGCATTTCGCCGGGCTGCCGCCGGGAACGTCGTCGATGCTGATTAAATTCATGCCGCCGGAAACCCTGGACCGCTTCGGCGGGCCTGAAAAATTCGCCGACGCGGTCGATCAATCCCTCGACCGCTTGGCCGACATCATCGGCGATCAGGCGGCAATGCGGGAATTGCTGTACGGGGCGGAGGGGGATTTATAACCGCAAATTCGTCGTCGCAAATGAGTCCATTTGCTCGGGATTTGCTTAACCCTTTTTCTGGGTCTTGGCCCAGCTGTCGCGCAGGCCGACGGTGCGGTTGAACACCGGCGCCTCGGGGCTGGAGTCGGGGTCGAGACAGAAATAGCCCTGGCGTTCGAACTGCACCGTTTCCCCTAACCCCAAATCCGCCAGGCCCGGTTCCAACTTGCAGCCGGTAAGCACCTTCAGCGATTCCGGGTTGAGGTCGTCGAGGAAATCGCCACTTTCGGAACCCGGTTCGGCCGCCGTGAACAGGGACTCGTACAGCCGCACTTCGGCGTCCAAGGCATGGGCGGCGGAAACCCAATGAATGGTTCCCTTGACCTTGCGGCCGTCCGGGGCGTTGCCGCCACGGGTTTCGGGATCGTAGCTACAGCGAAGCTCGGTGACGTTGCCGCCTGAGTCTTTGATGACGTCGGTGCAGGTGATGAAAAAGGCGAACCGCAGCCTGACCTCGCGGCCGGGGCCGAGGCGGAAGAACTTCTTCGGCGGGTCCTCCATGAAGTCTGAGCGTTCGATATAGATTTCGCGGGAAAACGGCACCGGGCGCGTGCCTTGGCTTTCATCATTGGGGTTGTTGACCGCCGTCAGCTCTTCGCCGTCGCCATCCGGGTAATTTTCAATCACCACCTTGAGGGGCTCCAGCACCGCCATCCGGCGGCGCGCGGTGGCATTCAAGAGCTCACGGGTGCAATGGTCCAGGTACGCCGTTTCCGCCGTGCTGGCGGCCTTGGTGACGCCGATGCGGTTGCAGAAATCACGGATCGCGGCGGCGGGAATGCCGCGCCTTCTTAACCCCGAAATGGTCGCCATGCGCGGATCGTCCCACCCCTGGACGTGGCCGCCATCGACCAATTGGGTCAGCCTGCGTTTCGACAGAACCGTATTGGTCAGGTTGAGGCGGGCGAATTCATACTGATGCGGCGTCACCGGCACCGGCAGGTGTTCCACCAACCAGTCATAGAGCGGGCGATGGTCCTCGAACTCCAACGTGCACAGCGAATGGCTGACGCCTTCGATGGCGTCCGACTGGCCGTGGGCGAAATCATAGGTCGGATAGAGGCACCAGTCGGTGCCGGTGCGCGGGTGCTCGGCGCGTAAAATCCGATACAGCACCGGGTCGCGCATGTTGATGTTGCCCGACGCCATGTCGATCTTGGCGCGCAACACCTTGGCGCCGTCATCAAACTCCCCGGCGGCCATGCGGCGGAACAGGTCCAGGTTTTCTTGGGGTTCCCGGTCCCGGTGCGGGCTCGGCTTGCCCGGCTCGGTCAGGGTGCCCCGGTATTGGCGGATTTCGTCCGCCGTCAGGTCATCCACATAGGCGTTGCCGTTTTCAATCAGGTGTTCGGCCCAGTCATAAAGCTGCTGGAAATTATCCGACGCGAAATACAGATGTTCGCCCCAATCGAAGCCGAGCCAGCGGACGTCCTGTTGGATGGCGTCGATGAATTCCATTTCCTCCTTGGCCGGGTTGGTGTCATCGAAGCGCAGGTGACAGCGCCCGGAGAAATCTTCCGCGATGCCGAAATTCAAGCAGATCGATTTGGCGTGGCCCAGGTGCAGATAGCCGTTGGGTTCCGGCGGAAACCGGGTGACGACGCCCGATGCGCGGCCCTGATCAATATCGTCGGCGACGATATCGCGGATAAAGTTGCCGGCGGCCTCGGTTTCTGTTTCGGGGGCGCTCATGCGGCTACTTGACCTTACAGGCCTTGCCGATGGCCTTGAAGGCGGCGGAGAAGCCCTTCAGGGAATAGGTATCGGTGGTCTTGGTACCGCGTGACGACGTTCCCTTAACCACCATCCGGGCGCCCCGGATCATGGCGTCGACGAGGGCTTTGTCGGTTTTCTGGTCATAGGCGAAGGCATGGCCCAAATCGGTGAACAGCTTGAACGCCTCCTCACCGATGATGACGTCGGTTTCCGATGTTTTCTGGTAGGTATATCCGGCCTTGAGGCTGATCACACCGATACTTTTTTCGGCCGGGCGGTGGGTGATCAGGATATAGGTATCGCCGCGTTTTTTGTATTTGCCGGTGGCCTTTTTCGGCTGCGAGCCGATGTAGCAAACCGGCTTGCCGCCGTCGGTTTCCCGGTAGGCTTCCCAATCGTCGAAAACACCCAATGAGGTCTCTTTCTGGGCGTACACGGGGGCCTGGAAGGTCAGCATAAAGCCGATGGCCAACAGGGCGGCGGGACAAATTCTGGAGAAGTTACGTTTCATGACGACATACATAATCCGGGACGCCCCACTTGCCAACCACCGGGGTCAATGGCACTGATAACGGATGAGCTCTAACAATCCGTTAACTATCGAAGTCACCCGCGGCGACATGGTCGAAAGCCGTCATACCGGCGCCTGCGTGGTTGTCGATGCCGATGGCGGCATCGTTCATGCCTGGGGTGATCAAGACCGCATCGTCTATCCGCGCTCGTCGATCAAGCCGTTGCAGACCTTGGCGTTGATTGAAACCGGCACCGCCGAGGCGTATCGGATCACCGATGCTGAATTGGCGCTGGCGTCGGCGTCGCACGGGGCGACGTCGGAACATGTCGACGGCGTCGGGGCGTGGCTGAAAAGAATTGGCCTCGGCCCGGATGACCTGGAATGCGGCGGCCATGACCCCACGGATTTGGGCGCGGCCAAGGCGTTGGTTCTGGCCGGCGAACAACCGGGGCGGATTCACAACAATTGCTCGGGCAAACACACCGGCTTCCTGGCCACGGCGTTGCACCTGGGCGAGCCGACGAAAGGCTATATGGACCCCGGCCATCCGGTGCAGGATCGGATGTTCGATCTGTTGAGCGAGATGGGCGGTGCCGATCTCAGCCACGCACCGCGGGGCGTCGACGGTTGCGGCATTCCCGTCCTCGGCATGCCGCTTATCGCCATGGCGCTGGCGATGGCCCGCATGGCCGATCCGAAAGACCTCTCGCCCGACCGCGCCGCGGCGGCGAAGCGGGTGTTCCAGGCGATGACGGCGCACCCGCGCCTGGTCGCCGGGCCGGGGCGTTTCGATACCCTGGCCATGGAAGAAGGCATGAAATCAAGCGGCGGCGCGTTCGTGGTCAAAACCGGCGCCGAAGGCATGTACGCAGGCGTTTTGCCGGGCTTAGGTCTCGGCATCGCGCTGAAGATCGACGACGGCGCCAAGCGCGCGTCGGAAACCGCGATGGCGGCGGTGCTGGATTTGCTCGGCGTCTTGGAGCTAAAGGCGGAAACCCCGGTGCTCAACGCCGCCGGGGATAGCGTCGGCGTGGTCCGCATGGGAGACGGCTGGCCGGATTAACCGGCGTCATTTTCCGGCATTTCCCCATCCGGCGGGGTATCGCGGAACTTTTCCATTTTGCTTCTGATTTTGGGATCACCGAAGACGTGTTCGGGGCGTTTTTCCGTCGGCCCGCCGGGGCTTATGGCGCGGCGCGGAAATTGTCCTAAGGACGTAATCCGGTCGTACATGACGATGGCGCCGGCGATGCCGACGTTGACGCAAAACCGGGTCGGGATTTTGACCACGAACTCGCATTGCTGCGTCATGGCGGGGCTGAGTTCGCCGCGCTCCGGCCCCATCACATAGGCGGCCTGGGCGGGATGGCGGAAGCTGGGCAGCTCGATGGCGTCATCGGTCAGCTCGACGCCGATCAGCGAACAGTCCTTGGGCAACACCATGGATGCGATATCGGGGAAGCTGTAAAACGGGATATTGCCCGGCGCATCGGAGGTATCGGACTTGCCGCCATCGGCGCGCTCATAGGAGGCGGCAACGGTGAACACGAACCCGGCGCCGAAGGCATGCGCGGTGCGGAACAGGCTGCCGACGTTCATGGCCTTGGAAATGCCCTCGACGCCGATGGCGAAATAGCCGCGCATGAAAGGTCTCCGTTTGTGTTTAGGGCGCCTGGACCACCGGCCGTAGCGGTTTTTCCACGATCGGCAGATGCACAATCCCGGCCAGGATGCCGAGCACGATAGAGGCGATCCAGACCTGATCATAGGACCCGGTGGCATCGAAGCTGTAGCCGCCCCACCATACACCGATGAAGCTGCCGATCTGATGCGAAAAGAAGACAACGCCAAACAGGGTGGACATGTAGCGGACCCCGAAAATCTGCGCCACCAGGCCGCTGGTCAGGGGCACCGTGCCCAGCCATAACACGCCGAGCGCCGAGGCGAATATCAGGATTGAAATCTGGCTCGGCGGCACGACGAGGAATATTGCGACGACCACGGCGCGCAGCAAATAGAGGCCGGACAGCAGGTTTTTCTTGGAATAGCGCCCGCCGAGAACCCCGCAGGCATAGGTGCCGGCGACATTGAATAACCCGATCAAGGCAATCGCCGTCGCCCCGGTGGCGGCGTCGAAGCCCAAGTCCCGAATGAAGGCCGGAAGATGGACGGCGACAAATGAAATCTGGAACCCGCAAACGAAGAACCCCGAGATCAACAGCCAATAGTTTCTGTCGCCGCTGGCTTCCCGGACCGCATCACTCAACGTCTGGGATGGGTCGCCTTCGGTGGCGTCGGCGGCCGACCCGGTCAAGGCGGTGGCCAAGGCAACCATAATCAACGCCAGTCCGGCGATGTACAAAAGCGCCGTCGACCAGCCGGCGAACTCGATCAGGCCCAGGCTGACCGGCGCCATGTAGAATTGACCGAAGGAGCCCCCGGCGGTGGCGATGCCGAGCGCGACGGAGCGTTTTTCCAAAGGCACCCGCCGGGCGATGGCGCCCAACACGACGGCGAACCCGGCGGCGGCCTGACCGAAGCCGATGAACAACCCGGCGCCGATGTTGAGCCCGAACACGCCCTCGGCATTGGCCATGATGTAAAGCCCGCCGGCGTAGGTGATCCCGCCGAGCACGATCATCTTGCCGGAACCGTATTTATCGGCAAAGGCGCCAACGATGGGCGTGGCGAACCCCCAGATAATGTTCTGCAATGCCATGGCGAAGGCGAAGGCCTCACGCCCGAGCTCCAAATCCCGGGTCATGTCGGTCAGGAACAAGCCGAAATTCTGGCGGATGCCGATGCCGAGGCTGCTGACCAGGGCGCCGGCGATGGTGACGGTCCAGAAGATGCGTTTGGCGTTGGCGGTCATCGGGTTGATCCTGGGATGGGGCTACGTTGATCCGCTTTCTATATGGGTAGCCTCGGGCTGTCCAGAAAGGCTTTAATTACTACGCCCTATCCCTTAAGCGCGTCCAAATCCCGGTATAGTTCCAGGGCTTCCGGGTTGGCCAGGGCTTCGGCGTTTTTGACCGCCCGGCCGTGGACGATGTCGCGGACCGCCAATTCGGTGATTTTGCCCGATTTCGTCCTAGGGATGTCGGCGATCGGGACGACCACCTGGGGCACGTGGCGGGGCGTGCAGTGGGCGCGAATCTGATCCTTGATTTTTTGGCTTAACGCGTCGGTCAATTCCAGGCCGTCTTTCAGCACCACGAACAGGACGATGCGGACATCGTTTTCCCAATCCTGGCCGATGACGATGGACTCGATCACCTCGTCCAGCTTTTCCACCTGGCGGTAGATTTCCGCCGTGCCGATGCGCACCCCGCCCGGGTTCAGCGTCGCGTCGGAGCGGCCATAGATAATAATGCCGCCGTGCGCGGTTATTTCGATGTAATCGCCGTGCGTCCAGACGTTGGGGAAAACATCGAAATAGGCGGCGTGGTAGCGGCTGCCGTCATCATCGTTCCAGAACCCGACGGGCATGGACGGAAACGCTTTGGTGCAGACCAATTCGCCCTTTTCGCCGCGCAGCGGCTTGCCGTCATCATCGAAAACGTCCAACGCCACGCCCAGGATCGGCGCCTGGATTTCGCCCCGCCACACCGGCTTGGTCGGATCGCCGCCGCAGAAACACCCCATAATGTCGGTGCCGCCGGAAAACGAAACCAGATGAACGTCGCTTTTGACCTTTTCGTAGACGTAATCGAAGCTTTCCGCGACCAGCGTCGAGCCCGACGAACACATCATCCGGACGCTGGAAAGATCGTGGCTTTTGGCCGGCTCCACCCCGGCCTTGGCGATGGCGTCGATGAATTTCGCCGAGGTGCCGAAATGGGTCATCTTCTCGGCGTCGGCGAAATCGAACAAGATGCCGGGCGACGGTGAAAAGGGCGATCCGTCGTACAGCAGCAGCGTTGCCCCCGTCACCATCACCGTCGCCAGCCAGTTCCACATCATCCAGCCGCAGGTGGTGAAAAAGAACACCCGGTCACCGGGGTTGATGTCGCAGTGGAGCACGTGTTCCGTCGCGTGCTTGAGAAGCGCGCCGCCCTGGGAATGGACGATGCACTTGGGCGCACCCGTGGTGCCCGACGAAAACAAAATATACAGCGGGTGGTCGAAGGGAAGCGGGGTGAATTCAATCTCCCCGGCCTGAAAGTCCTTGGTGAATTCATCCAGGGTGACGGCATCGGGCATCGCGCCCGGATCGACGGGCTCATCGCCATAAGGGATGATCACCGTCGCCTCCAGGCTGTCCAACCCGGCGGCGATCTGTTTGACCTTGGCCAGGCAATCATGGCGTTTGGCGTTGTAGTGATAGCCGTCGACGGCAAACAGGACCTTGGGTTCGATCTGGCCGAACCGGTCCAAGACCCCCTGGACGCCGAAATCCGGCGACGTCGAGGACCACACCGCGCCGAGGCTGCTGGCCGCCAGCATGGCGATGATGGCTTCCGGCATGTTGGGAAGGTAGGCGCCGACCCGGTCGCCGGGTTTAACCCCGGCACGTTTCAGCGCCTGGGCCAGCACTGAGACTTTTTCATGGGTTTCGCGGAAGCTGAGCCGGCGTTTGACCTTGTCCTCGCCCCAAAACACCATGGCGTCGCCATCGCCCCGGTGTCTTAACATGTTTTCGGCAAAATTCAGCCGCGCGTCGGGGAACCACCTGGCGCCGGGCATCAAGTCTGCGTCAATCAGAACGCGCTCGCCCCAGTCGTCGGCCTTGATATCGGCGAATTCGATGACGCTCTGCCAGAACTTCTCCCGCTCATTGACGGAAAAATCATAGAGTGCATCGGAGTCGGTAATTTCGATTTGCCAGCGATCCGCCACCGCCGTCCCGAAGGCGGTCATGTTGGCGCCGCGAATCTGGTCCTCGGTCGGTTGCCACAGCGGTTGGGGTTCTGGGTTGGACATGGCCGTAGTATGGAATCGTCGCCTTAGGCGCGCAACCTTAGCCGGAGAAGGCGTCGTCTATAAATCTTGCCAGTTCGATATCGAGCCCGGTAACGCCGCCGGCGTCGTGGCTGTCACATGGGTGCGCCGGGCCTCTGGTTCAAGTAAACTAGGGGCATGAACGACGGCCTTTCCCCAAGCCTGGACAATTTCAACGCCATCGCCAAGGCCGAGTTTAAGACCCTGCCCAGGGAACTCGCCCGCCACGTCACCGACGTGGTCATCCGTATCGCCGATTTTCCCGACCCGGACATCGAACGCGAGATGGGATTACAAAGCCCCTATGACTTGTTGGGCCTGTATCAGGGCGTATCGCTCGACCGCAAAAGCGTCGCCTTCGCCGATCAGGACGTCGACATGATTTTCCTCTACCGGCGTCCGATCCTGGAATATTGCGCCGACACCGGGGAGGATTTCCGCCATGTCGTCCGCCATGTGCTGATCCACGAAATCGGCCACCACTTCGGCCTGTCGGACGCCGACATGGACCGGATCGAACGGGAGGGGTAAGTCAGAATAACCAAGCCCGTCCCCCGGACGGGTAT
>DASCOC010000199.1:0-2346 GCA_036011805.1 Rhodospirillales bacterium | reverse complement strand
ACCACGACCGCCACCTCAACCGCCGCGACATTTTCAAACAGAACCGCTCTACTGCTCTGGCAGAGTGGCGTCAACTTGCGGTCTGAAATTTACCGATTTCGGGGTTGTGCAGACCGGTTCGCGTTTGTCTGACAGTGCCGCCCCACAGCAACCGGTTGGGATGCGACAGGTCGACATGGCAACGCCAAATCCATGGCCCGCGCTTGCAGAAATGGTTGATGAGCGGCAGCGGTTGCGGGTCATGGACGACGACGAAATCTTGATCCAAATGAGTGCGGATGGCGTTTTCCTCGATGACGTCCTCGTAAATTTCCAGCTTCTGTTCCGAAAGGTTGATGTCGCCGCCCTGCAAGGCGTTGTGGAATTTCTTGGTGATGGTGAAGAAGTCGGGGCGTCCCTGAATGACACGCCAGCCGGTTTGAACGCCGGCGCCGTTCAAGAGAATGGTCAGGGAAGAAAGAAGCTCAGCGACGCCGCCGCCATATAAAGTCGAACTGACATGGACGACATGGCGGCCGCGCAGGTTGCGGGCCTTGCTCAAAATGCGCTCGACGTTTTCGGCTCCGACCAAAGGTTCGTAGTCTTCGGGCGTGATCAATCTTCGTTTTTTCTTGCCGGATATGTAGGCCATGATGGCTTTCCAAAGAAAATTCTTTGTCGAGTTCCGCTGGCGACAACGTTCTATTTGATCGGTTCTTCCCCGTTTTTAGAAAGAGAACGTTAACAAAAACAAAACCATATGGGAACGGAATCTTAATTTCCGCTTTCGCTTCCGTTCATCTCGGCAAGAAACCGCAGGAACACTCCCACTTCCTCCGGGCCGTCGATGCGGTAGCCGGCGGCGGTGGCGCGGTTTGCCGACGGGCCGCTCACGACAACGCCGATTCCCCGACCGTCAATGGCGGCGAAGGCGTCCTCGTCGGTAATATCGTCACCGATGAAAATGGGAACCACATCGGCGGTCTCCAGGTTCAGCGCCCGCAAGATCCATGATACCGCCTTGCCTTTGTTCCAATTCACTTTCGGTTGAATTTCAATAACCATATTGCCGGCGGTCGCGCGCAGCTCCGTTTGCCCGGCGAGGACGGCATCCACCGCCGCCATGATCCTTGGGCGTTCCGGTTCCGGCACCAAACGGTAATGGACGGCGACGGAGCACCGTTTGCATTCGACGAGGACCCCGCCGACATTGGTCAATTCCCGCCGCAACCGGTCGCCGGCCTCGACCAGCATCTCGCGGTATTCGCCGCAACCGTCGTAGGCGGCGGCAATCGGGCCGGCGATGTCCAGTCCATGCGAACCCGCGTATATCAAGCTGTCCAGCCCGACCAGGCGATGCACGTCCTGGCGGTCGCGGCCGCTGACAATGGCGACGGGAAGGCGGTCGGCCAGGGCCTTGACGAGGGCGCGCATGGACGGGGCGAGAACGGCCATCTCCGGCTTGTCGACGATGGGAGTCAGGGTGCCGTCGTAATCGAGAAAAACGGCGATCCGTTTGCCCGCCAGTCGGCGGGCCAATGCCTGCCGGCGCGATAGGACAAACGGCAGGTCGCGGATGGATTTGTTCAACTTCAGGGTTCTCCGCAATCAAGGGGTGGGTGTTCTTGCCCCCGAAAAAGCAGGCGCGCAAGCAATTTCCGAAGACCCCGCCTGTTTGTTTTGGAGATGCCGCCGGGGCGAGCGGGCAAACGACCGGGTAAAGACGCCCGCGCCCGTCTCTATGCTCTCCGTGTTGAAAAACGACGTTGCCCCAGCCGCCGCGTCGCCCGCCGAAGCGGAGGGGATTTCCGATATCCGGTGAGGGGGGGGGATGCCGCTCCTTCTATTACAGGAAATCGGCGATGAACTTCGCCACCGGTTCGGTAAAGTCGTCGTCCGTCCAGTACATGGCATGGGAAAGAGGGTTCCAACTCGTAAGCCACCCTCCGGCATTGATGGACCGGTCTTCTAGTTTACCGCCTAACTTGTTTTTGTATCCGTCGATTGGCCTGAGCGGATAACCCAGGACATCATCCGGGTCGTAGAAGTTGAGCCATTTCGCCTTGCCAATATTGTCATCGGAAAGCTTGCCTCCCGGCAAATCGATCGGTTCCACATTGGAATAGGCGAACGTGAACAACGGGATGTTGCAGCCGAAAGTGACCATGCCGGCCAGGGTCCTCATTTGCTCGAAATCGTTAGGGTATTTCGGTGCGCCGTTCGTATCTTCCCGTTGCCTGTCCCAGATATAGTTGGACATGATGTGGGCGCCCAGCGAATGGGCGATGACGATCAGCGGCGTGGGATCGGCATTGTCCAAAAGGGGCTTGAGTTTCGCTATCTCGTTCCCGACCTTGTCGTGGACCT
>DASCOC010000198.1:0-2698 GCA_036011805.1 Rhodospirillales bacterium | reverse complement strand
CAGAACCTCAACCGCGATGGTGTATTCCAGGTCCTTGCCGTCTTCGAATTCGGTGATTTCTATTTCCGGCTGCATGGCCGGCCGCAGGCCTTTTTCAGCCAGGGCCTGTTGCGATGAATCGTTGACCGCGCGTTCAAGCACTTCGCCCATCACCGAGGATCCGTATTTTTTGCGCAACACGGACACCGGAACCTTGCCGCGGCGAAATCCGGGCAATTTGGCGGTTTGTGCCAGTTCCTTGAGGCGGTGGCTGATTTTTTCTTCTATTTCGGCGGCCGGAAGTGCGATCTTTAATTCGCGGCTAAGGCCTTCGGATTTGGTTTCGGTAACCTGCATTAAAATCTCGATTTCATTGAGCGAATTAACAAATTGGTGCGGGCGGAGGGACTCGAACCCCCACGACTTTCGTCACAGACACCTAAAGCCTGCGTGTCTACCAATTCCACCACGCCCGCGGAGACTTGATAAACAGGGGTACATCGGCCCTGGAGGTCGCAAATCTAACCAATGAATAACGGTTGTCAATGCATCTCCCTTCGCCGCTTTTCAGCCTTTCAAAAAGCCGCGAACGGCTGCTGACGCCTTGATCTTTCCGCTTGAGGTATAGGCTTCATGGTTGTCTTCGACCCGGCCCAGGTCATAAAGGTAATTGATCATAATGCCGGCGGAGCTCCTGATCCCACGGGCAGACTGGTCGGCCCGCCAATTCAGGCTTTCCATGTTCGCGCCGTTGGTCAGATGAAAATGGGCGACCGGATCCAGGGCCCGTTTGTTGAGCCCCTTTTCCTTGATCAAATAGCGGGCGCAAAGCCGCATCAAGGGTGCACGGAGGGCTTCCGACATGGTTGAGTCGCTCGGCCATTGGGGATTTTCCAGAAGCGTTTTAAAAGTTCCCTTGGCCCCGGCTGAGCGGCCGACGGCAGCGCTGAGCGCCTTACGTTCGCCGGGGGTGAGCAAATCCGGATCGCCGCTGGCCATGGTGGAATTCAGCCATCTCATGAAACCCGGTACCGGCGACAGGGTGGCGAATTTTTTTAGGCCCTTGAATTCAGCGCTCAGGTTTTCGGCGACCCGTTTAATCAAAAAATTGCCGAAACTGATTCCGGCCAGTCCCTTTTGGGCGTTGGAGATCGAATAAAAAATGGCGGTATCGGCGGACTGGGGGTCCAATACCGGCATGGTTTCGTCCAGCAACGCCTGAATATTGTTGGCAAGCCCGTTAACCAAGGCGACTTCGACGAAAATCAGCGGTTCATCGGGCATTCGGGGATGGAAGTAGGCGAAACAGCGACGGTCGGAATCGAGTCGGTTCTTCAGGTCATCCCAGCCGTCAATGGCGTGAACGGCTTCATAGGCGATCAATTTCTCCAACAGGGCGGCGGATGCGTTATCCCAGGTAATGCGGCGCAACTCCAAAAAGTCGACATCGAACCATGTGCTCAGCAGGGATTGTAGTTCCTGCTCCAGCCCTTGCAGGGCCGGGTCGCTGGAATTCATGGCCAGCAGTTCAGCCCGCATATCGACAAGAAACTTGACCCCGTCTGGAAGCGCGTTGAATTGAGTCAGCAATTTGATCCGCGTGGCATCGAGGGCCTTTTTTAACACCGCCTGGGCTAAGCGCCGGGCGTCCCTGCCCTCGGCCATGCTATATTCTTGGATCGCCGCGTCGACGGGCGCCCCGTCAACGTCGAAGTCATTGGCGAGGACGGACAAAAAGCGTTCCCGCCCGGATTTGTCGAGGGCAAGATACACGTGGCCCAGCGCCGCCGCCCTGCCCCGCGCCGAAACTTCGCCGCCCCGGGTTTCAAGACAGGCCCGCATCTGGTCCTTGAGCGTCTCGATATCGCCATCGGGAAGGTCCGGTCGGGAACCGGCCGCCGTGGCGTCATAGGACGCGCCGGCAATCCCCCGCCAAGCGCTTTTTAAATTTCTAAGCGTGCGGTCAAAGATGCCGGTCCGGTTGTTATCGGATTCCGGGATCGATTGTTCTATTTGTTTTTGATCTTTCATCACCCAAAGATCAGTCAATGGAGCGTCCATTTCAAGTCTTGAGGACGGTTTCTTTTAAAGTTTGCAATACGCCGGGAAGCGCGGCGGGCAAATCTTCGGCAATCAAGCCGGATCCGATTTGTTCGGCGGCGCGGCCATGCAGCCAGGCGGCGGCCGCGGCGGCATCGAAGGGACCCATACCCTGGCTCATCAAACCCAAGGCCATGCCGGCAAGCACATCACCGGATCCGGCGGTAGCCAGATCAGGGGTTCCGGTGGCATTGATGACGGCATCGGCGGGAACCTGTCCGTTGGCGGCGGCGATGACCGTGTCGGCGCCTTTGAGCAAAACCACCGCGCCGGAAAGACGCGCCGCCGCCCGCACCCGCGAGACTTTATCGCCAGACAGGGAAAACAGCCGGTTGAATTCCCCTTCATGAGGTGTCAGCAGGCACGGCCCGGTGATGGCCTTGAACAATTCATCCGGGTCATCGGCGAAAGCGCTCAGCCCGTCGGCGTCAATGACCGCAGGCTTGCCGGTCTCCAGCACCGCCAACACCCTCTCGCGGGTCGCCGCCGAAACGCCCAGGCCCGGCCCGGCAAGGAGGACATTCTTTTTGGGGTCGGCCACAAGGCCGCGAAAACCGGCATCGTCCTCGACCGCCTTGACCAGGGTGCCGGGTTCTTCCCGGGCATAGGCGGCAAAGGC
>DASCOC010000197.1:0-6798 GCA_036011805.1 Rhodospirillales bacterium | reverse complement strand
GGGAAACTCGGAAGCCCGTCGTATGGGGTCAGGAATCCCGCCGGGGTGTACTAGGATGTCTTCCATGAAGCGCAGGTAGAACAGGCCGGACCTCGCCATCCGCTGGTCCAGTTCCTTGAGGAAGAACGCACCGATCAGGGGGCTCAACGGACAGCCCAGCGAGATGCCCAACTCGCAGTCCCGGAACACGCCGCCCCGCTCGGACGAACGCCTGAGATACTGCCCCAACAGGTTCAGCACATGCCGAAGCGCCCTGCACTGCTCTTGGCGATGCTGTTTTGAAGGTCCGGGAGGCAATAGCCATCGCCAGCGGAATCGATGCGATTTATGCGGCCTCTCTGTCCGCCGTTCAGGAAGACGCCGACCAAGTCGCCGCACTTTTGGAAGACGCCCTTCCCTTCATCGAGGCGGCGGCTGGCATGACGCGGGATGACTTCGCCGGGGTTTACTCCGCCCCAGTGGCCTAAATTTACTCCGCCGTTGACATAGAGAGCACAGAGTAGACACAGAGATCACAAAGAAGAATCGATGAGATGCCTTGCACCCGTGGTTTTCAGCAAATCTATTACAAAGGACTAAAAATAGGAAATTAAATGCTTATGGTGTCCCCTTTTTCTCCTCAATGCTTTCCGTGGCCTTCAGCAGATCGGCGACGGAATAGGGCGGCGTGGCGAAGGATTGAAGGCGATCGAGCACCTTTTTGTTCAGTTCCAGGTCCTCCGGATGGTCGAGGGATATCTGGATGCCCGGGCAGGGTGGGGCGCCTTGAATCTCGATCCTGGGAAACTTTTCGATATTGCGCCGGATGTAAGGCGTGACATGCTCGCGGTCGGAAGGGTCGGTCGCCTCGACGTGCGCCCTGGCCAGGGCCGAAAACAGGTAGCTCTCTACATAGACGCTAGCGGGAAGCGTTTCGTCGACCGGCGTGAAGACGCAATCGATGCGGCCCTTGAAAGAAGCAAGCAGGTCGAGCGCCGCGTCGATCAGGCGCGGGTCGGGGAAGATGTCGTCGCCGGCCAACCGTACGATAGGGGTTTCGTCCTCGGCGCCAAAGGCCCGGGCGGTATCGCGGTAGCGGCCCAGAACGTCGTCCTCGCTTCCCCGGAAGACCTTTATCCTATTCTTCCACCCCCAGCCGGCCAGGGGATCGTCCCGCTCCCGGTCGGTCGTCGCCAGGATGGGCGTCACCTCGTTGCGGCAATAGGAGAGTTGGCGGAACAGATACCAGAGGGTCGGCCTCCCCCTCAGTCTGGCTAGCGGCTTGCCAGGGAAACGGCTCGACCCCATGCGGGCCTGGACGATGATCAGCGCCGCCATGTCACTTCACTCCATCGACCAGGGGATGGACGATGCGCGGGTTGGACGGGGTGGCGCGGAGGCTCTTCGCTGTCACCACATCGCCGAACAGGGGGACACCACGCGGTCGGGGGACAAAAAAATGCATTCGGGGGACACCATTGTTGTTGCTGGGTGAACATGAAGCTGGCGCCAAAGGCATGCGCCGTCGGCAACAGGCTACCTACGTTCATGGCCTTGCCGATGCCCTCGACGCCGATGCCGAAGTAGCCGCGCATGGCGTTCTCCTATCTGCCAACCGCCTTGATCGCTGTCTTTCAATAGCCTCGTTGAAATCGGCCGAACTTGCAAGGCGGGCAAGCGAGCGGCTTTCCAAAATTCCGTGGACACATTAACTTATTCCGGGGACACCTTCCTCAATTCATCTCGGTTGCGTGTAGGGATGGCTTGGATTTCCTTACCGATGGCTTTCTCCGCCATGCGAAGCTCGTAGCTATTTTGCAGGTTGAGCCAGAACGCCGCCGACATGCCGAACCACTTACCGAGACGCAGGGCGGTGTCGGCGGTAATGGCGCGTCTGCCGTCGAGAATCTGGTATAGCCTGTTATTGGGCACCTTGATGTGACGGGCCAGCTGGGCAGCGTTGACGCCCATTTCAGCCAACTCGTCCTTGAGGATTTCGCCGGGATGTACCGGTGTTCTGGCCATTGTTTCATACCTTTTCAATGGTAGTCGGTTATTTCCATGTTTTCGGGACCGCCAGACAGCCATTCAAAGCAAATCCGCCATTGTTTGTTGATGTGGATGCTGTACTGGCCGTCCCGGTCGCCGCCCAATGATTCGAGCCTGTTGCCCGGCAGAGCAGGCGAGATCGCTTAAGCTTTCGGCTGCATCCAGTATTTCGAGTTTTTTTTCGGCCTGATCGCTTAAGCCCTGAAAAGCCCTGACAAATTCCCCGTCAGCAAAGGCTTATGTTTTCTTGTCCCGATAGCTCTTAATCATGAATTATAATAGCAAAATCTACGCTCTACGTTAAACGTAGATATTCAATCTGCCATTAACGGGTGATATGCGGGACCACGGTATGACGGGGTCATGAAAGGGTCTTGCATTGCCACATTCCAGCGATCAGAAGGCAGAAGGCGGTTATCAGCGCTCGGCGGCGCGGCGCAGACTATGCTCGGCCACCAATCAGGTGACACCATACGCATTTATTTTCCTATTTTTTATCTTTTGTAAGAAATTCAGCGTACCAACCAAGGACATGCTCTAATCCCGAAGTTCAGCGAGGTCCCTGAAAAACTCCAAGGCTTCCGGATTGGCGAGGGCGTCGGTGTTTTTCACCTCGCGCCCATGCACCGTGTCGCGAACCGCCAGCTCGGTGATCTTGCCCGATTTGGTGCGTGGGATATCTGCCACCTGCACCACCTTGGCCGGGACATGGCGCGGCGTGCACTGGCCGCGGATTTGCGACTTGATCCTTGCCGCCAGATCCCCGTCGAGGCCGATCCCGCCGCGCAAGACCACGAACAGGACGATGCGCACGTCGCCCTCCCAGTCCTGGCCGATGGCGATGCTTTCCACCACTTCGTCCAACTGTTCCACCTGACGGTAGATCTCGGCGGTGCCGATGCGCACCCCGCCCGGGTTGAGCGTGGTGTCCGAACGGCCGTAAATGATGACGCCGCCGTGCTCGGTCAGCTCCGCGTAGTCGCCGTGACACCAGACGCCGGGGAATTTGTCGAAATAGGCCGAACGGTATTTTTCACCCTCGTCGTCGTTCCAGAAACCGACCGGCATCGACGGGAACGGAGCGGTGCAGACCAGTTCGCCTTTCCGGCGGTACGCCGGCTCGCCGTCATCGTCGAACACCTCGACCGCCATGCCCAGGCAACGGGCCTGGATCTCGCCGCGCCAAACCGGCCCTGTCGGGTTGCCGCCGACGAAACAGCCGATGATGTCGGTGCCGCCGGAGATGGAGGCCAGCAGCACGTCTTTTTTAATTTTCTCGTAGACGAAATCGAAGCTTTCCGGGGCCAGCGGCGAGCCGGTCGAGGCGATGGTCGCGAGCCGGTCGAGGCGGTGGCTGTCGATGGGCTCCAGTCCGGCCTTGCCGACGGCGTCGAGGTATTTGGCCGAGGTGCCGAACAGGGTCATGCCTTCGGCGTCGGCGTAATCGAAAAGGTGGTTGCCGTCGGGGTAAAACGGCGAGCCGTCGTAAAGCAGCACCGCCGCCTCGCAGGCGAGCGCTGAAACCAGCCAATTCCACATCATCCAGCCGCAGGTGGTGAAATAGAAAACCCGGTCGGCGGGCTTGATGTCGCAGTGAAGCAAGTGCTCCTTCAAGTGCTGCAACAGGGTTCCGCCGGCGCCATGGACGATGCATTTGGGGGCGCCGGTGGTGCCCGAGGAATACATGATATAAAGCGGATGATCGAACGCCAGCCGCTTGAAATCTATGTCGTCGGCGTCGAAACCGGCGATGAAAGACTCGAACGGCTGAACCTTGGGCGGCATCCCGCCGGGCGGCGGCCGGCGCACCAAGGAAACCAGCACCGCCGTTTTCACCGACGGCAAATGTTCGAGGATTTCCTCGAGTTTGCCCAGGCAGTCATGGACCCTGCCGTTGTAATGATAACCGTCGGCGGCGAACAGCACCTTGGGCTCGATCTGGCCGAAGCGGTCGACCACCCCGCTGACGCCGAAATCAGGCGAACAGGACGACCAGACGGCACCCAAGGAGGCCGCCGCCAACATGGCAATGACGGCTTCCGGCATGTTGGGCAGGTAGCCGGCGACCCGGTCGCCGGGCTCGACTCCGGCCGCCGCCAGGGCCCGGTTGAGGCGGCAGACCTGGCGGTGGAGTTCGCCATGGCTCAAACGGCGGCGGACCTTGTCCTCGCTCCAGAAGACCAGGGCGTCCGTTTCGTCGCGCCGCTTGAGAAGGTTTTCGGCGAAGTTGAGGCGGGCCTCCGGGAACCATTTCGCGGCCGCCATCGAATGCGCGTCGACCAGCACCGCCTCGCCCCAGGTTTCGGCGATGACGCCGGCATAGTCCTTGAACGAATGCCAGAACTTCTCCATTTCGTCGATGGAGAAGCGGTAAAGCTCGCCGTAATCGCCGATGCCGACATTCCAATCCTTCTCCACCGCCGCCATGAACCCAGCCATGTTGGTCCGCCGGATGCGATCGCGGCTTGGCCGCCAAAGCGGTTTGGTCATGGTTTTCCATCCCCCATGCCAACGCGACGAAAGATCAAGGCGGTGGCGCCGCCTTGTCGATGAAACGGGCGAGGTCGATGTCGCGTTCGCTCAAGCCGCCGCAGTCGTGGGTGGAGAGGGTGATTTCGACCCGGCTGTAAACATTGAACCATTCCGGGTGATGGTTCATTTTTTCGGCTTTGAGCGCGACCCGCGTCATGAAAGCGAATGCCTCGTTGAAATTGGCGAAACGGAAAGACTTGCCGATGGCGTCCCGGCCGTCCACCTCGATCCAGCCGCGAAGACCGTCAACAGCGGCCTGCCGCGCTTCTCCTTGCAGTTTCTCGACCATTGGCGATCTCCTCTCCACTGCTGTCATCAAGGCGGGAGCGCTTGGCGTCGCGGTCAAGGCGCGGTAATCTTATGGTCATGACGGGTGATCATTCCGCGCCTCCCGGAATTGCCGAGATCGAGACCATCGCCCGGGCCGCATTGAAGACGCTTCCCAAAGAGTTGAACCGCCATGCCGCCGATGTCGTGATCAGGATCGAGGAATTTCCCGACGCCGAAACGGAAAGGGAAATGAACCTGGAGAGCCCTTTCGATCTTCTCGGTCTTTATCACGGGATTTCGCTGGATCGAAAGAGCGTCGCCGATACGCCCGAGGATATCGACATGATCATTCTTTACCGCCGCCCGATCCTCGATTATTGGTGCGAAAGCGGCGACGACCTTGCCCATATCGTGCGCCATGTGCTGATTCACGAAATCGGCCATCATTTGGGCCTCAGTGACGGCGACATGCGGCGTATCGAGGGGCGGGCTGGCGCCGATCAATATTGATATTCTAACCTTCCGGCCCCGGAAACAGGATATCGGTTTTTCCCATCAGCCGATAGGCGATCAACCCGACCCACTCATGAAGAGCGTGAGAGAGCTGCGCCAATCCGGTGATGAAGCTGAATCCCAACTCCCAGTTCTCATCGCCCTGTAACCTGTAGTCCACGGGATAAGGAAAGACCCGCCATCCGACTTTGCGGAAACACCCGACAGTGCGCGGCATATGAAACGCGGAGGTGATGAGAATCCAGGTTTCCCCGGGTTTGGGCTTGACAAGATTGGACGCCGCCACGGCGTTTTCATATGTGTTGCGGGACTGGTTCTCGACGATGATCCGGTCCGCTTCCACGCCCAGAAGGTCCATGACCGGCTTGATATAATCGGCTTCCTTGACGTCCTGGCGCAAAGCTCTGCCCGAACCGCCGGTGAAGACCAGTTTGGCGTCGGGGTAGCGCTGCGCCAGTCTCGAGAATTGGGCCAACCGGTCGGCCCCGCCGCCGAAGGAAATCTGTCCGCGCTGCTTGGTCACGAACTGATCGAGTATCCCGCCCAGCGTGATGATTCCGTCGATTCGTTCCGGCGGTTCGGTGACGGCCGGAAACCGGTTCTCGAGCATCAAGGACAATTGTACGCCGATGGGAAGAGTCGCCACGGCCAAGGCGGCAACAGCCAACAAGGTGATCAGCCATCGACCGGCCCGACGCCACCGGCTCCACAACAGCACGGCCCCCAAACAGAGGAAAATGAAAAAAAACTGAGCCGGCTCGAAGAAAACCCAAAAGAATTTGGACATGTAGAAAAATATGTCCACTAGGTCCTGCTGACAATTAACATGATTTCAACTCTTGGCGAGGTTCAAGGAAGGATCGGTGAAACTTGAAGGAGCCGATCATGAATCGCAAGGGTTTGGCGGATGAGCTGTGATCTTCTCCCTGTTCAGGCCGGGATCCGGGATCGGCATCACCATGATCTGGGTCGAGCACGACATGCGGATGGTCGCCGGCTTGGCCGACACCATCCACGTTCCGGACCACGGAGAACACGTAAACCCACGGCCCGCCGGCGGACGTCTTGTAAGAATCCACGCGTGGTGGAGATTTATTTGGGTCGCCCGGCGGCGTCGGTTTCCTCCCCCGTCAGCCATGGGCGCCGATCACCGCGCCGAAGATGGTGATTAGGCTGGCGGCCAGCAGGATATAGTGGAAGCGGGCGATGCGGGCGAAGGTTTGGTCCGGTGCTTCCAAGGCACGGCGCTTGAGCCGGCTACGCAGGACAAAGGGCTCCAGGACGAACAAAGCCAAGGTGAACAGCAGCCAGATCAAGGTCATCGCATGGACCCACCAAAATTCCAGCGACGCATAGCGTCCCCAGCCGTCCAACAGATGCAGCATGTAAAAGCCGCTGGCCCCGGCCAAAAGGGTGGCGAATTTCGCATGCCGGCCGAAGCGGCCCTCGATTTCC
>DASCOC010000196.1:0-12430 GCA_036011805.1 Rhodospirillales bacterium | reverse complement strand
GCAAGACCATGTTCTCCTATGCCCACCACCTGTTTTAGGCGCCGTTCTCGCTGCCAGCGATCCCATAACTTCGTCTTCTCTGCCGTACTGAACCCTCGACGATATCCTTGCTTCATCTGCAGACACTCCATCTTTGCGTTTAAGATAAAGTGTTGCGTCGATCAGTTGAGACCACCGTCATTAACAGACATTCTGCGACTACCTAAAAGATGTCCGCTTTCGAGGGTAAAGCAGACATTTTTAACAGCCATGCAAAGAGTCCGCTAATAGCCACAAGCGGACATTGCAAAAATTGGCTTGCCTTACCGCGCGCGTCCTTCCTCGTCGGGTAACCTGCCTCAAAGATCAGGCTGGCGAGCAGGTTGGCCACCGCCTGATAATGGCTGAATGAACCACTTGCCTTCAGCTAAGTTCCGGCGCGCGCTCCATCCGCACGGCGCAAACCTTGAATTCAGGGATTCCTGCTGTCGGGTCGGACGCCGGGTTGGTGAGAACGTTGGCAGCCGCCTCCCAGAAGTGAAACGGGATAAAGAGGACACCCGCATCCACCCTGCTTCCCACCTTGGCGGGAAGGACGATCGAGCCGCGGCGCGAACTGACCTTCACGCGATCGCCATCCTTCACGCGGAATTTCTCCGCGTCGGCGCCGTTTACCTCGACGAACGGCCCAGGGACGAGGCCGTGCAGGCCTTTGCTCCGCCTTGTCATCGTCCCCGTGTGGAAGTGCTCCAGCATCCGGCCCGTGGTCAGCACGATCGGGAATGACGCGTCGGTTTCCTCGTCCGCGGGTTGATACTCGGCTGGGTGGAACTGGCCGAGGCCGCGGGTAAAGTTTTCGCGGTGCAGGATCGGCGTCCCCGGGTGGTCGTCTGATGGGCAGGGCCATTGAAGCTGCGCCCCGGCCTCAAGCCGCGCATGCGAAATTCCCGCGTACGAAGGCGTGAGCCCTCTCATCTCGTCATTGATCTCCGCTGTCGATGCGTACGTCATCGGATAACCAACGGCGGTGGCGAGTTCGCAGATGATCTCCCGGTCCCCTCGCGCCTGCCCCGGCGGAAGTACGATCGCCTTGGTGAGTTGTACGCGGCGCTCGGTATTGGTGTACGTCCCGTCACGCTCGGCGTAGGAAGACGCCGGCAACACGACATCGGCAAGCTTCGCCGTTTCGGTGAGAAAAATATCCTGGACAACGAGGAACTCAAGTTTTTCAAGCGCCTCCCCTACGTGCGTGACATCGGCATCGGAAATCATTGGGTTTTCGCCCATGATGTACATCGCCTTGATCTTTCCCTTGAGGACGGCGGGGAACATCTGCGTCATCGTCAAGCCAGGATTGTCGGAAAGCTTGGCACTCCACGCTTTCTCGAACTTGGCGTGGGCGTCGGCGTCAGCGACCTGCTGATAGCCGGGATACAGGTTCGGCAGGGAGCCCATATCGCAAGCACCCTGGACGTTGACTTGGCCGCGCAACGGATTAACGCCGGTGCCGGGCCGGCCAATCTGCCCGGTGATCATCGCCAGGTTGGCAAGTGACCGGACGTTATCGACACCGGTTGTGTGCTGGGTGATGCCCATCGAATAGACGATAGACGCCCGTTCCGCCATGGCGTAGAGGCGGGCCGCTTCTGCGATCAGTTCGGCAGGAACCCCGGTGATCTCCGAGACCCGCTCAGGCGTATACGCGGCCACGAGTTTCTCGATTGCCTCGAACCCCTCGGTGCGGGATTCGATGAACTCAGTCTTCATCAGGCCATCACGGATGATGACGTGCATAAGCCCGTTGATCCAGGCCACGTCCGTACCCGGTTTCTGCCGCGCCCAAACCGTGGCAATTTGGCTCAACTGGATCTGGCGCGGGTCGAAGAGCAAAAGTTTCGCGCCGCGCGCAACCGCCTCGCGGACCTTGAGACCGATGATCGGGTGACTTTCGGGGGTATTCGATCCGGTCACCAGGATGACTTCGGCGTTCAAGAGGTCATCCGCGGAGTTTGTCATCGCCCCGGAACCAAACGACAGCGCCAGCCCAGAAACGGTGGAGGAATGGCACAGGCGCGCGCAGTGGTCGACGTTGTTCGTTCCCATGGCGGCGCGCACGAATTTTTGGAACACATAGTTATCTTCGTTGGTGACCTTGGCCGAGGACAGTCCCGCGAATGCATCGCCACGATGTTTCTTCAGTTCGCTTGCAACGAGGGCCAGCGCCTCTTCCCAGGACGACTCGCGAAAGCCGCCGGCGGTGCGTATCAGTGGGGTCTTGAGGCGGTCGGGATGAGAAACGAATTCGAACGATCCGAATCGTCCCTTCACGCATAGACGCCCGCGCGATACCGGGGCATCCACGTCGCCACGGGCGCTCACGACGGAGTCTCCCCGGGCGCCAAGGATAATCCGGCAGCCGGTGCCGCAATATGGGCACACGGTGGAAACTTCGCGTTCGGGTTTTAGATACTGCCTAGGCGTGAGCGCCCCGGTTGGACAACGCTCCACGCATTCGCCGCATGACTCGCAGATGGAGTCCTTGATCGGACCGCCGCCGAACGGTTCGACCGCGCTGGCGAAGCCGCGCTTGGTCAGATCAATGGCGCCTAGGTGCTGAACCTCGGCGCACGCGCGTACGCATAGGCCGCACAGAATGCATTTGCTCATATCAACGGCGAAACACGGGTTCGAGTCGTCGATTTTGGCCTCGCGGATCATCGGCTGCAGAACACGGTCGCGAATCCCCAGATGCTCGGCGACCTCTTGCAACCGGCAAGACCCGCATTGCGCGCAGGTCAGGCAATCCAGTGGATGGTCGGCGAGAATGAGCTGCGCCGTCCACTGGCGCACCTCCAAAATCTCGGGGTCCTCGGTCGTGACCATCATCCCGTCGGCGGCGGGCGTGGTGCAGGCGGTGGGCAGGCCGCGCTGACCGTCGACCTTGACGATACACAGGCGGCACGCGCCGTACGGTTCAAGCGCGGGGTCATCGCAGAGCGTCGGCACGTAGATCTCGGCGGCGCGACAGGCGTCGAGCACCGTCTTTCCATTTTCAACCGTGACCGCGCGGCCGTTAATTTTCAAGTTCAGCATGGTTATCCCTCATCCTGCGAAACGATTGTTTTGCCGTAATCGCACCTCAGGCAGCGTTCCGCCTCGAGGCGGGTGTCTTCGGCGGACAGGCATAATTCCACCTCGTCAAAACAGGATCGCCGCTCTTGCGGCTCAAGCTTGGGTGTCTCAAAGCGCGTCGTTTCCGACGGGGCGGCGGTGGGATCGAAGGCAGTGTCGAGGACGCGCGGGCCGTTCCACGGAAACCGTGCGGGCTTGCCGGGGTGCAGGTAGCGCTCGATCGCTTCCGCCGCCCGCCGTCCGTGCGCGATCGCCTCTACCGCCGTCGCCGGGCCGAGCACGGCATCGCCACCGGCGAAGATACCGTCGAAATCCGTCGCCAGCGAGAATTGATCGACATCGACCGTGCCCCATTTCGTCGCCGCCGGCCCGCCGGCCGGGATGATCGCTTTCTGGCCGATCGCCCGGATGATGTGCGCCGCCGGAATTTCGATAAAGTCGTCCTCTATCGCTACCGGCCGTCTGCGGCCACTATCGTCGAAGTCCCCCAACCGCATCCGCTGCAGCTTGATCGCCGCGGCGGACTTGTCGTCGTCGCGGATGACTTCGACGGGAGCAACGAGGAACTCGAACTTCACGCTTTCCTCCAGCGCCTCGGTGATCTCGTCGGGCTGAACCGGCATTTCCTCGCGGGTCCTGCGGTAGGCAACGGTGACGCTCGATGCCCCCAACCGCAGCGCGGTGCGCGCGGCGTCCATCGCGGTATTGCCGCCACCGACAACAACCACGTTGCCGCTGATTTGGGTTGCCGGGCCGAGTTCCACCTTTTTAAGGAACTCGATCCCCGAGGCGACGCCGCTGCCTTCCTCGCCCGGGATGCCCATCGTCATATCCGCCCAGGCGCCGCTGCCGAGGAAGACAACGTCGTTGTCCTTGCGCAACTGCTCTATGGAGAGCGCCTCGCCGATGATGGCATTGCAGACAATTTTCACGCCCATGCTGGTGATGCGCTCTATGTCGCGCTCGAGTTCCTCGCGCGGCAGCCGGTATGAAGGGATACCGTAACGCAGCATCCCGCCGGGCTCGGGCATCGCCTCGTACACGGTGACTTCGTGTCCGAGGCGGCGCAGGAAGTACGCCGCGCTCAGTCCCGCCGGACCCGCGCCGATGATCGCCGCACGCCGCTGCTCCTCGGCCGGCCGGTCCATTACCGGTACGCTGATTTCCGTTGCCGCATCGACCATGAAACGCTTCACCGCACGTATCGCCACCGGACTGTCCACCGTCTCGCGCCGACAGCGCTCCTCGCATGGGTGCGGGCATACGCGTCCGCACATCGACGGGAACGGGTTCCGTTCCATGTGGCTCAGGAGCGCCTCTTCGTTACGGCCTTCCGCCACCAGGGAAAGGTAGGCAGGAACATCGACCTCGCCCGGACAACGGTTGGAGCAAGTCGCGATGAACAGGGGCTCGCAGACGCCCGCCGGACAGCGCTTTTCGTTAACGTGCGCCAGGTACTCATCGCGGAAGTATTTAATTGTCGTCAGTACCGGGTTTGGCGCGGTCTGGCCAAGGCCGCACAGCGAACCCTTGCGGACGGCCTCGCCAAGGGATTCAAGCTGCGCAATACTTTCCTCCGTACCGCGCCCCTCGCAGATGTCGTCGAGGATTATCCGCATTTGCCGCGTCCCTAAGCGACACGGGACACACTTCCCGCATGACTCGTTCTCCGTAAACGATACGAAGTAGCGCGCCAGATCGACCATGCAGGTGGTCTCGTCCATGACGACAAGGCCGCCCGAACCCATGATTGATCCGGCCTCGGCGAGCGACTCGTAGTCGATCGGCAGGTGCATCATATGGGCGGGAATGCAGCCGCCGGAGGGGCCGCCCGATTGCACCGCCTTGAGTGTGCGGCTGTCCTTAACCCCGCCGCCGACCTCGTAGACGAGCTCGCGCAGCGGCATCCCCATCGGCACTTCGACGAGGCCGGTGTTGTTAATCTGCCCGACGAGCGAGAATATTTTGGTGCCCTTGCTGGTCTCGGTTCCGCGGCCCGCGTACGCGTTCGCGCCACCGGTGATGATGTGCGCAACGCTTCCCAAGGTTTCAACGTTGTTGATATTGGTGGGCTTGCCGAACAGCCCCTTGACGGCGGGGAACGGCGGGCGCGGCATCGGCATCCCACGGCGTCCCTCGATACTGGCGATAAGCGCGGTCTCCTCACCGCAGACGAATGCGCCCGCGCCTTCCTTGATGACAATATCAAAGGAGAAATCCGAGCCGAGAATATTTTCGCCGAGTAGTCCCGACTTGCGCATCTGATCAATCGCGATCCGCAGCCGCTCGATGGCGAGCGGATATTCGGCGCGAATATAAATATACCCTTGCGATGAGCCGATCGCGCGGGCGCCGATTGCCATCCCCTCAAGCACGGCGTGCGGGTTCCCCTCCAGCAACGAGCGGTCCATGAACGCACCGGGGTCGCCCTCGTCGGCGTTGCAGATGAAGTACTTTTCGTCGCTGTCCTCGGCGCGGCAGAATTTCCACTTCTGTCCGGTAGGGAAGCCGCCGCCGCCCCGCCCACGAAGCCCCGAACGCAGCACTTCGTCGATGATCTCTTCCGGCGACATCTCGAACAGCGCCTTGGCGAGGCCCGCATAGCCTCCCTCACGGATGTAGTCCTCGATCTTCGTCGGGTTGATCCGATTATTCATCCCGAGCACGTGGGGCTCCTGATGATGATAGAACGGGATATCCTTTTCGGCGGAGACCCGCCGCCCCGCCGTATTGGCGACGCTACCCGGCATCTCATAGAGCAGGCGATCAATCACCTCGCCGCCGGCGAGCGTTTTCTCGACGATATCGGGAATGTCGTCCGGGCTGACACGGCAGTACAACGTTCCGGGAGGGCGCACCGCCACGAGCGCGCCGTTCTCGCAGAAGCCACGACACCCGGTCATCACCACCTCTACCTGGTCATCAAGCTTTGCCCGCTTCAGTGCCGTCTCAAAACCGCCGAGGATTTCGTCTCCGCCGCATGCCTTGCACCCGGTACCCATGCAAACGAAGACGCGGTTTTTGTCAGGGTCGAACGAAGCGGTGAGCTGGGCACGTAACGCGTCGAGATCGGCACGAAGCGCGAGTTTTGTCATTTGCACGATCCTTCGCCCGACGCGCCCTTCGATGCATCGGAGGAAATGTCCTCGATTATCTTCTTCATCGATTCGCTGGTTTGCTGGCGCAGAACTTTCTCGTCTAGGACGACGACGGGGGCGAGCGCGCAGGCGCCGAAGCAGGAGACCGATTCCAGCGATACGGCGCCGTCGGCCGTGGTCTCGCCCGACTCGATCTTGAGGTCCGCCTGGATATCGTCAATAAGCTTACCGCTGCCGCGGACGTAACACGCCGTGCCGGTACAAACCGTGACGCGGTGCAAACCGGGCTTCTTGAAGCGGAACTGCGCGTAGAAACTGGCCACGCCCTCGACCAGCGCCGGGGGCACGACGAGATGGCGGGCGATGGCCTGTATCGCATCGCTGGGCAGGTACCCGAGCGCCGCCTGCGCCGCTTGGAGCATCGGGATGATCGATGACCGCGACGATGGAAATTCAGCCCCCGCGGTGGCCAACCACTGCTCGACTTCAGGGTCGATCAGTTTTATTGAGCCGCGGGCGTTCGGAGCGTCGGTTCCGGACGAAACGTTTTTTTTAGGCTTCTTCATTCAATCACTCTTCGATGTTTGTTCCGCGATGGAAAACCAGCATTTTTTGATTTTGATGGGTTTGCCGGTGGATATCAGGCAATTCCATGAGATATGCCAGTACGGCTATTGTTTCCGCTGTCGGCGCCACTGCCAAATCCAGCGTTCAGGCAGCCTACAATGTTGCCGGAGTTGGTGTCTCGCGCATTGACCATAGTCAAGAAAGCCGCCTAAATCACGGCTGTATCAAGCCGCGTAAATGTGATAATTTTTCGATCGTTATGGCGTGACGAATACATCAGACCATGAACTTCAAATATCACAAATTTTTTGGAGGGTTAAGTGAGCCAATTTGTGGAGAACCCCCCTGATTTCTCCGCCGAATGCCAGCGGCAAAATGGACGATGCATGGTCGTTCGAGAAAACATTCTTTTCCTAGACGACGGAAAAGAGCTAGCGGTCGTCGATCAACTGCAATTGAAATGCGGGAATGTCGTGATCATTCCAGATATGTCGTCCACAGGGCAGGCATTGCTCTACCACACCAGTTGTCAACGGATGACTGATGTGGTCGAGCAGATATTTCAGGATTGTCTGGAAGCGCCCGTGAGCATTCCTCAACGCCCTTCGGAAATGACGTTGGGTGAACTGCACCGCCGGGGTGTCACCATTTCTTATGCTGATTGCAGGGGAAGGGTAGACGGTTTCGATTTTTAGGACGCGTCTCAAGAATAATTCCGGCGGCGACGGGTTCGCCCGAGACTGCACCCACCGCCAACCAGTCTCGTATTTGGAGACGGTTCCCACAGCGCCGGCCGTCCAGCCTTTACCACCGGCGAAGATGTTGCCTTGGCCCTGGCTTCAGGGGTGCGTGATAACCAGTATAACGTTCATGTAACCCTCCATCGAGCGCACAAAACGGCTTTAATCATTATCTGCCTGCACCCGTTCTATCGCGCTCAAAACCTTTGGCGGTGACAGGGGAAGGGAACTCATGGTCATGCCGATGGCGTTTTCGACGGCGTTGGCGACGGCGGCCGGTGCCGCAACAAGCGGTGGTTCCCCAACGCCGCGGACGCCATAGGGGTGGTTTGGATTAGGCACCTCGATCATAACGGCATCGATCATCGGAACATCAGAGGCGACCGGCATCCGGTAATCCAAGAATCCGGCATTTTGCAAGCGTGCCTGATCGTCATAAACATATTCCTCGTTGAGTGCCCAGCCGATCCCCTGAACCGCGCCGCCCTGAATTTGCCCTTCGACATAATCCGGAGAAATCGCCCGGCCGACATCCTGAACGACGGTGTAGCGTTTCGGAGAAACAAATCCGGTTTCCGGATCGACTTCGACATCAACCAGTTGGGCACTGAAAGCCGCCCCCGCGCCGCCGGCATTGATTTCCGAATGACCGGCGATAGGCCCACCCATTTTTGTCGCCATGCCCGCCAGTTCTTTCAGGCTCAACGCCTTGATACCGTCACGCCCGGTTTCCGCCTGACCGGCTTCCCAGGTCACTTCTTCAACGGGGATTTCCCACTTTTTGGCAGCCAGCGCCCGCAGCTTGTCGATAATTTCGCGGACCGCGTTGATCACCGCCATGCCGGTGGCGAACGTGGTGCGGCTTCCGGCGGTCAGATGGCTGTAGCCCATCGAGCCGGTATCAGCGACGATCGGTTTGATCATTTCGATATCAATCCCCATCTCTTCAGCGGCCATCACCCGCATGGAAGAGCGTGATCCGCCGATATCGGGATTGCCGGTGGCGACGGTAATCGTGCCATCGTCCAGAAGGTTGGCCGACACACTGCTTAGGCCGCCGCCATGCATCCAGTACCCGAGCGCGAAGCCGCGGCCCTGATTGGGACCAAGCGGGGCTGAATAGTGTTCATGGCTCTTAACTTTCTCGAGCACGTCAAGTAGGCCAATGCGGCCATATATTATACCGCCGAGGCTTTGATCTCCCTCGCGCACCGCATTCTTCAGCCGAATATCGACCGCATCCATACCGAGGCGGCTGGCGAGTTCGTTGATCGCGCCTTCTGCCGCAAACGTCGCCATCGGCGCACCGGGTGCACGGTAGGCCCCCACCTTGGGTCGGTTGACACAGACATCATAACCCGACGCCCTGATGTTCTCGATTGTATACGCCGAAAAGAAGGTTTCGATGGAGCGGACAACCTGCGAGCCTTTAAAGGCACCGGCCTGACTGTATATATCCGCTTCGGCGGCAGTGATCGTGCCGTCTTTTTTAGCGCCCATCCTGATGCGTGTGTGGGTGCCCGATGCCGGGCCAGTGGCGCGGAAAACTTCAGAGCGGGTCATCACCATGCGGACCGGGCGACCGGTCATTTGCGACAAGCGAATCGCCACCGGCTCGGCATAAACGTTGTTCTTGCCGCCGAATCCGCCACCTATTTCGGATGCCGTAACGCGGATTTTCGCCATCTCCATATTCAAAACCCGGGCACATTGGGCACGAACGACGAAGTGGCCCTGTGTCGTCGTCCACAGTTCGACACTGTCATCTTCCGAGGCGGTGGCAATACAGGCCTGGGGTTCGATGTATCCCTGATGAACAGGCTGGGATGTAAATTCGCGCTCGACAATGACATCAGCGTCGGCAAATCCCTTTTCCACATCGCCGCGCCCGCCGGTAACCACCCGGAACACATTGGACGGTTTCCCGGGTGCCGGGTCGATGCCGTGGGTGAATTGATGGTCATGCAACACGGGCGCATCCGGTTTTGACGCCTCCAGCGGATCAAGAACATGGGGCAACACCTCATATTCAACGTCAATCAACTTGATCGCCGCGCGTGCAATCCGCTCGCTGGTGGCCGCCACTCCGGCGATGGCGTGTCCGTCATAAAGCACCTTTTCACGCGCCATGACGTTACGCGATATGTCATGAAAATCAGTGGTAATCGGCCCATAGGGCGGTTTGCTTAACGGGTGATCGGGGATATCGGCACTGGTGATGACGGCTTTCACGCCCTTAAGCGCGCGGGCCTTGCTGGTATCAATGGAAAGAATTTTGGCGTGGGCATGGGGGCTGCGTAGGATTTTTGCATACAACATCCCCGGCACAATCATGTCATCGCCATACCGTGCCCGGCCGGTGACCTTATCGGGGCCATCGGGACGACGCGTGCGTTTGCCGACCCATTTGAAATTTGTTCCGGCACTGTCCTTGTTGTTGCTCATGGCTTGCTTGCTCTCATCTCAACGGCCGCATCGAGAACGGCACGAACGATTTTGTCATAGCCCGTGCAACGGCAAAGGTTCCCGGCCAGTCCGAAACGGACCTCGCTCTCGGTCGGGTCGGGGTTCTTCTCAAGCAAGGCCTTCGCCATGTTGAGGACACCCGGCGTACAGATGCCACATTGCAAAGCCGCAAGATCGAGGAATTTTTGTTGCAAGGGATGCAGTTCGTTGCCGTTGGCCATGCCTTCGATGGTTTCGATATTGGCTCCCTCAACCTCAACACCCAGAACCAGACAGGCATTGACGGGACGACCGTCGAGAATAACCGTACAGGCCCCGCAATCCCCGCTTCCACAGCCGTTTTTTGTTCCCATCATGTGAAGGTTTTCGCGCAAGACATCGAGCAGGGCCTGCTCGGTCCGGCAGGTGAATTCAACTTCATCACCGTTGATCGTGGTTGTTACAGGGTGCCTTGCCATCATTTATTCTCCGCTCTTTGCCAGGCGATCTTTGCCACCCGACAGGCCAGCACCCCAGCCACTTTTGTTCTGAATTCTATGGTTCCGCGTTTGTCATCTATGGGAGCGCAGGTTTCACCGGCGGCTCCGGATAAGGCCTCCAAAACGCCATCGTCCAGCCTGTTTCCAACCATGATTTCCGATGCCGCTTCAACCATTCTGGCCGTCGGAGCAACAGCGCCAAGGACCAAACGGGCCGCCGCACAGGTTCCATCGGGATTGAGAACAACGGATAGGCCTGCGCCGACGACGGCGATATCCATCTCGGTGCGCGGGATAAATCGCAAATACGCATCGCCGGCGCGTTCCGGGGGGGTTGGCAGGATAATAGAGGTTACAAGCTCGCCCAGCCCCAGCGATGTTTGGCCTGGACCCGTTGGAATCTCCCCAACCGGCACTTCCCGAGTTCCGTCCGGGCCTGCAATTACGGCTTTTGCCGCCGCCGCGATCAACGCCGGCACGCTATCCGCGGCAGGCGAGGCGTTACAGAGATTACCGCCGATCGTGGCGCGTCCCTGAACCTGAGTGGAGCCACTCAGTTCTACCGCCTCAACAACCCCCGGCCACATCGTCTTGAGTTGCTCGTTTTCACCCAGCTCCGCGCCAGTGACGGCGGCGCCAATCCGGACTTGGTCGGGATCAATTGTGATCAGGCGGGTTTCGGAAATTTTTTTGATATCGACAAGCAGCGCCGGTTCAACAAGCTCTTCCTTCATTTGAACGAGAAGGTCCGTGCCGCCAGCAAAAACCCTCGCCATCGGGCCTTCCTGGGCCAGTAGGGCGACGGCGGCCTCTATCGTTTCCGGGGATTCATACCTCAAATCAACCACAATTTACGAAACTCCTTACCAAAATAATTTTTTACCCGACGAGCCAAGGACTCGACCTAATCCAGCGTTGGCATACCGGCGCTTCCCGGTAAAGATAAAATCGGTGCCAACCATAATCATGTCCCCAGATCATGGAAATAAATTTCCCTCAGGAGCCTCCACTGATTTCCAACAGTTCGCCGGTGATAAAACTCGCTTCATCCGACATTAGCCAGATGACGGCGGCGCCGACATCGTCTGGCACACCGACCCGGCCCAGTGGGATGGTCGGACGAATGGCGTCAATCCGCTTCTGGCCGCCCCAGGGTCCATGCATATCGGTATCGATCAAGCCCGGCAGCACCGCGTTGACCCGGATACCCTCGCCCGCCACCTCGGCGGCCAATCCAATCGTCATGGTGTTAATGGCGCCCTTGGAAGCGGCATAGTGCACCCGTTCCCCGCGGCCGCCCTTCTTACCAGCGATAGATGACAGGTTGACGATGGACCCGCCTTCGCCGCCGTCCCTATTTGCGGCGCTACGTCACATGCCTTTTCTTTGCCGCGGCCCGAAGCGCGTCAATCAATTCGCTGTCGTTACGGTCGCCCATGCCTTGCTCCACCATGCGTTCCCAGACCTCCACCGTGGCCCGTCCGAGGATGGCTTCGGCGCCCAGGCTTTCGATCACCTGAATGCCGTAATTGGTGTCCTTGATGCGGTTTATGCCTGAGAAACTAACTGGCTCCTCGCGAATGCTTTCGGCCATGTTCTTGGAATGGAGTTTGACATGGGGGCTTCCCGTGGCCCCCGTTGAGAAGGCTTCGGCCGCCACATTGAGGTCGATCCCGGCGGCTTCGCAGGCATAAATGCCTTCACCGGTTGCCGCCACCTGCATGGCTCCCATGACGTTGTAAATCAGCTTGAAGGTAATCCCGGTGCCGACCGGGCCGAAGTGAATGACGGCGGCGCTGATGGCGTCGAGAACCGGGCGCATGGCGTCGACGTCCTCTTTCGAACCGCCGGCAAAAACTTTCAGTTTGCCCGCGTTCGCCAGATCGGGGCGTCCGGCGACGGGACAATCAATAAAGTGCATACCTTTCTCCTGCGCTAACCCCGCCAATTCCTTGACCCAATCGACGGA
>DASCOC010000195.1:0-1776 GCA_036011805.1 Rhodospirillales bacterium | reverse complement strand
TAAGTGTTTGTCCTCTATTTACACCCGTCGCCGCGATTTACAATTGCACCGATGGAAATAAATAAAATTATTACTTGATTTGACTGTATCAAGTTCCTGGTGAGGAGGTTTCTGAGAATAATAAAATGACTGCTTTCGTCTTGACCGTAACCTTCGGCGGTTGCGCCGACGTGGATATGAACAGCATGAACCGCGAAGAGATGCTCGGCACAGCCGCCGGCGCCGCCGTCGGTGGCATCCCGCCGTCGGTGGCATCTTAGGCTTTCAACTCGGTGGCGGCCTCCTCATGAATTCCACATTCGCCACCTTGGGCACCATCGGCGGCGGGGCTGCTGGGTATTACACGACGCGGGCCTTGATGGGGACCGATCGCGCCGCCTATGAGCGCACTGCCCAGAAAGGTTTAAAGGAATCTACTGATGGCCAAGTCGTTGATTGGCAAAGCCCGGATACCGGAAATTCCGGCATTTTCCGGCCGATCCGCTCATTTCGTCTCGCCGATGGCCGATATTGCCGTCAGTACCGCACCACCGTGTCTTTCGACAAGACCGTGCATTCAGGGAACGGGATGGCGTGCCGAAACGCCAACGGGCAATGGCAAGTCGTTTCCGACGACTTTAGCTAAGGCGAGTTTCCCCGGCGCCACGGATCACCGGCCTTGCTGAGCGGGCGTCACGCCATGTTCAATATTATCGCCATTGTGTTTGGGGTCTATACCGCCCTTGTTGGCGGGCTTTACCTCGTCCAACGCGAGCTGATTTACCACCCAACCCAATCGTTGCCGTCACCGGAAAATAGCGGCGTGCCGGAAATGAAGGTGGTGCGGCTGACCACGGAAGATGGTGTAACCCTGACGTCCTGGTACCGCCCGCCGCAAGAAGGCCTGCCGACAATCGTTTATTTTCAGGGGAACGGCGGCAATATCGCCGGTCGCGGGACAAAGGTCCGCCCTTATCTGGACGCCGGGTTCGGCGTTTTGTTGGCGGGCTATCGTGGCTATGGCGGAAACCCCGGCCGGCCGAGCGAGCCGGGCCTTTACGCGGATGGCCGTGCGCACTTGGACTTTCTTAATAAACAGAACATTCCGCCGAAGCGTTGGGTAATGTACGGCGAATCATTGGGGTCGGGGGTTGCCGTTCAAATGGCCTTTGAGCGGGCCAAGGATGATCAAGGCCAAACCGATGGCTCTATCGGAACGGTTATTTTGGAAGCGCCGTTTTCTTCGCTAGGAGATGCCGCCCAGTCGCATTATCCATTCTTTCCGGCACGCTACCTGGTCAAAGACCGATTCGATTCCATTGCCAAGATCGACAAAATCAAGGCGCCCCTTTTCGTCTTCAACGGTGACAGGGACGGGGTGATCCCACCCAGCCTGGGACGCAGGCTTTTCGACGCCGCCAAAGATCCCAAGGAAAGCCATTGGATTAAAGGCGGTGGGCACAACAACCTTTATGATTTTGGCGTTTCCAGGTTGGTGATTGAATTTATCGGTCGAAACCAGGCCATCAAGAACTAAAGAAATGGCTTAGGAATTTCCAATATCATATTGATTTTAAATATAAAAAATCATTCGAACAGTGTGCCCATCCCAGCCTTGCACCCTTGACACTTTCCATTTATCGTCTATTTACTTTCCATTTATCGTCTATTTTAAGTAACGGAGTTATGTAGATTCACCCAAGGAGTGCGCGTTGCGTTTTGCGTGTGCCGGTTTTGGAGGGTCTATTTAAGTTGGTTGAGATGGATTAGGTAATGGCAATCATACCTCGGGCTGGC
>DASCOC010000194.1:0-8598 GCA_036011805.1 Rhodospirillales bacterium | reverse complement strand
GGCCAGATCGAGGCCGACAGTGGTAACATTCATGGCGGATGGCTCCTTTTGCTCGTGGTTGCATAATGACAACCACACTTTGGCACATTGCGATGCCGGGAGCGGGAGCCATCCACCCCATCTGCTTTGGGTCATTAACGGACTCTTTTCGATTGCCCTCAAAATGTCCGCTTTCGGGTGGTAAGCGGACATTGGTGCGTGTTTTAGAACCGCAAACAAGTGGCGGTAGTTTCCAAAAATCCAACAATTTCAAATGGCAGTTCTCTTACTCCACATCACCTTGACTCCGGCCCTTAAACGGACTATATTCCGTAAACAGACTATTTAAAGGAATTAGGTCTGGATGCGTTCGGTGGCTTAGCCCCATATGGCCGCATCCGGCACGCCGAAATGGAATATTATTAACTTTATAACAACAGGTTAAGCGATGTTAAGGCAAGCGAGGCGCGATCAAGGCATGTTAGGAAAATGTAGACATAATGGAGACAAATGTAGACGGATGCTGACCAATGCTGATAATTTTTTTGAGATTTGCCATAACGCCGGGGCGGCCATGATTTGCGGCGACAATCCTTTGTCACGCTCGCGTTCGCTCACGGCTCAGGATGAGGAATGGTTATATTTTCCCCTCACCCTGAGGAGGACCGTAGGTCCGTCTCGAAGGGTTGGGCACCCGCAAACGCCCGCATTTCTAACCGCCGCGACTCTAACGCCCGCCGAGCGCCTTCCGCATGGTCGTGCCCATTTCCGCCGCGTTCGGCGCGATGATGGCGCCGGCCGCTTCCAGCGCCTCGATCTTGGCGGTGACGTTGCCCTCGCCGAAGACATCGACGGTGCCGGCGTGACCCATGCGTCGGTCGGTCGGCGCGTTGATGCCGGCGACATAGGCGACCACGGGTTTTTTCGAACTGGCGGTTTTCAGAAACGCCGCCGCTTCTTCTTCGGCGGTGCCGCCGATCTCGCCGATCAGGATGATGCCCTCGGTCGCGTCATCGGCGAAAAACAGTTCCAGGCAGTCGATAAAACTCATGCCGTAGACGGGGTCGCCGCCGATGCCCACCGATGTGGATTGGCCCAGATGCAACACCGTGGTCTGGTCGACGGCTTCGTAGTTCAAGGTCGCCGAGCGCGACACGATGCCGATCCGGCCCGGTGTATGCGGCCTTTCGGGCATGACCCCGATCTTGCAGACGTCCGGCGTGATCACGCCCTGGCTGTTGGGGCCGATGAGGCGGGTGTTGGAGCCTTCAAGCGCGCTTTTGACGCGGACCATGTCGAGCACCGGCACCCGTTCGGTGACACAGATGGCGAGCGGGATTTCCGCCTCGATGGCTTCGATCATCGCCGCCCCAGCGGATGCCGGCGGCACGAAGATGGCCGAGGCGTCCGGCTGGGTCTCTTGGGCGGCCTCGGCGACGGTGTCGAACACCGGCAGATGCAGGTGGCTTTGGCCGCCTTTGCCCGGCACCACGCCGCCGACCATCTTGGTGCCGTAGGCGATGGCGCGCTCAGAAAGCCGCGTCGCGGTGGCGCCGGTCAGCCCTTGGCAGAGTACCTTGGTGTCGCCGTCAATCAGAATACCCATGACTTAGCTCCCTCCCGCCGCGGACCCGGCGGCAGTTACGGCCTTTTCGGCGGCGTCGGCCAGCGTATCGGCGAAGGTGACTTGGATGCCCTGGTTATTGAGTGCCAGTTCGGCCAGTTCCTTGGCGGTGCCGGCGGCGCGGACGATTACCGGCACGTGGCTGCCGGCTTCCTTGCAGGCGATGGCGATGCCCTCGGCGATGGTGTCGCAACGCAACACCCCGCCGCCCATGGTGACCACCAGGATCGCCTTAACGTTGGCGTCGGCGAGCAGCATGGTGATGCCGGCGGCGACCTGTTCGCGGGTGGCGACGGGACGCACGTCCATGAAGTCGGCGGCGTCGCCGCCGAGATCCTTGAGCATGTCGAGAATGGCCAGCGCCAGGCCGGCGCCGGTGACCATGACGCCGATGTTGCCGTCCATGGGAACGTAGTTGAGCTCATGGCGGCGGGCTTCGATCTCTTCGGCCGAGACCTCGGCCTCGTCCCACAGTTTTTCGAATTCCGGATGCCGGAAGACGGCGTTGTCGTCGACGATCATCTTAACGTCGAGGGCAAAAAGATCGCCCTCCGCCGTGACCGCCAGCGGGTTGATTTCAATAAGGCTGGCGTCGTTTTCGAGAAACGCCTTGTAGACCGAGGCCATGGCTTTCGCCACAGCAATCGCTTGCTCGCCGGAAAGGCCGAGATCGGCGGCCAGCGCCAGGGCGTCGGCGTCGTCGAGCCCGGTTTTGGAGTCGATTACCAGTTTATGGATTTTGTCGGGCGCCGCGGCGGCGGCTTCCTCGAAATCCTCGCCGCCTTCGCTGGATGCCAGGAAGGCGACGCGGCCCAGCGACCGGTCGACCAGAGCGGCCAAATAAATTTCCTTGGCCACCTCACAGGCTTGTTCGACGTAAACCCGTTTGACCTGTTTGCCGAGCGCCCCGGTTTGCGCCGTCACCAGTCGCGTCCCCAACATGCCCTGGGCGGCTTCGCCGGCGGCCTTCGACGACTTGACGATCTTGACGCCGCCGGCTCTGCCGCGGCCGCCGGCATGGACCTGGGCCTTGACCACCCAGGCCGTTCCGCCAAGGGTGGCGGCGGCTTTGTCGGCTTCGTCCGGCGTTGCGGCGGCGATCCCCGCCGGCACCGGCATGCCGTAGGTCTTCAGCAGTTCCTTGGCCTGATATTCATGCAGGTTCATTGATGGCTCCTCCCGGTGTCCGGCATATTTCGCCTAAGATACCCGATCTAGAATATTCTTGGGTGAATTTTCGTCTTAAAATATTTTTTTAACCATGCGCGCCGAAAACTTATTGTATGGTTTATCTTAGTATGGTTATAGTCCTCTGGTATACCAAATACCAAGTCCTTTGGTTTGCGTCTATTAGGAGGGGTACCGATAATACAAGAAGCCTGGCGCCGTCTGGGGACAGATCGGGGTTAAGTTCAGGTGATAGGTACTAAAGCGTTCGCTGAGGTCGAAATAGATTCGACAAACGGCGGGCTTTTCAAACTAGGGAGAAAACAATGCGACATTTTGGAACTAAAGTTTTAAGTCTGGGCCTCACGCTCGGCCTCGGTCTCGGCTTCTCCGCCGCGACCATCGATTCCGCGAAGGCATGGGAGCCCAAAAAGCCGGTCGAATTCATCGTCATGGCCGGTAAGGGTGGGGGCGCCGATAAGGCGGTGCGTTTTATTCAGACCATCATCTCTAAGAATAAATTGGCGTCAAAGCCGTTTACACCCGTCAACAAGCCGGGCGGTTCCGGCGCCGAAGCCTTGGTTCACGTCAAGAATGCCAAGGATCCGAATCATACTCTCATGTTCACCCTGAACAGCTTCTACACCACGCCGATGCTGCAACCGGGCCTGGGCGTCAACACTATGCAATTTGCCCCTGTCGGGCGGATGGCCGAAGACACGTTCCTGCTGTGGGTCAACAAGGATTCCGGCATTACCAACGTCAAACAGTTCGTCGCCGCGGCGAAGAAGGCCGGCAACAAGTGGATCATGGCCGGCACCGGCAAGAACTCCGAAGACAACATCCTGACCGACTTCCTGAACAAGGCCTATGGTCTCAACATGAAGTACGTGCCCTATAAGGGCGGCGGACGCGTGGCCAAGGAACTGGCGGGCAACAACGCCAATTCGACCGTCAACAACCCGTCCGAACAACTCGGCTTCTATCAGGCCGGCAAGACCGTGCCCATTGGTGCGTTCACGCCGAAACGCCTGCCGCTGTTCCCCAACGCGCCGACATTCAAGGAACTGGGCAAGGACTTCGTCTACTTCATGCAACGTACCGTCGCTGGTGCGCCCGGCATGAGCTCAGACGCCAAGGCCTACTACCAGGGTCTCTTCAAGAAAGTCTTCGACTCCAAGGAATGGCAGGGCTACATGAAGAAAAAGAGCCTGCAAGGTGGTTTCCTCTCCGGCGTCCCCCTCACCAGTTATTGGATGAGAGAAAATGCGGTCCAGAAGGACATCCTGATGAAAATGGGCGCCATCAAGTAGCCTGACGATTTAGCTACGGCACGCAGATATAAAGGGGAGGGGACACCGTTATGCGCATGGCTGAACTCGTCATGGGACTCGTAATGGGCGTCTTCTCCCTTTATCTGATGTGGAAAAGCGCCGAACTGCCGGTCGGCTGGATTACCGGCGAAGGTCCCGGCGGCGGCGCGTGGCCGTTTTGGCTGGCAGCCGGAATGTTGGTTTGTTGTATCGCCATCGTCATCCGGTGGGCAAAACGCCTGACCCCGGAATCCCGCTCCGAAGAAGTTTTTATGGACAGCCGAACAATAAAGCTGTTCGTTTTGAATGCCGGCGCGCTGACCGTGATGATCGGCTTGTTTCATATTGTCGGCGCCTACGGGGCGATCCCGGTTTTCCTGATTTTTTATTTGCGGTTCATGGGTGGCCATTCGTGGCGGTTGACGGGGATTTTTGCGGCGGTCACGCCAGTGGTTACGTTTCTGTTTTTTGAAATCGCGCTGCAAAAGACCCTGCCCAAAGGGTATACCGAACCGCTGTTCCTGCCGATTTTTGACTTTTTCTATTAATCCATTAATCGCTTATTTGAACCCTACTCAACATGGAAATTCTTTCACTCCTTCTTCACGGCTTTGCCGTTGCCTTTGAGCCGCTGAATTTGATGTTGATCGTCATCGGTTGCGCCGTCGGGCTGTTTATTGGCGCCATGCCGGGCCTGGGTTCCGTCAACGGCGTCGCCATTCTGTTGCCGATGACCTTCCTGGTGCCGCCTACGGGGGCGATCATCTTCCTGGGTGCGATCTATTACGGCGCCATGTACGGCGGCGCTATCAGTTCGATCATGCTGGGTATACCGGGCGCCTCGACGGCGGTGGCGACGACCTTCGATGGCCGGCCCTTGGCCTTGCAGGGCAAGGCCGACAAGGCGTTGGTAGCGGCGGCGACGGCATCGTTCATCGGCGGCAGCGTCGGAGTCATTTTGTTCACCTTGTTCGCGCCGCCCCTGGCCGAAGTCGCGCTGACCTTCGGCGCCCCTGAAATTTTTGCCTTAATGCTGATGGCGTTCGCCACCTTCGTCGGGCTCGGCGGTGACGATATTCCGAAGACGCTCTTTTCCATCTTCATCGGCCTGGTGTTTGGCGCCGTCGGCCTCGACATCGTCTCCGGCCAGCCGCGGCTTATCTTTGGCGATATTCCTGGTTTCTTTCACGGCATCAACTTCCTGGTGCTGGCGATCGGCATCTATGGTATCGCCGAGATGCTGTGGACGATTGAGGTTTCCCAAGGCGAAGTGATGATTTCGCAGGCCACCGTCAACGCAAAGAGAATCATGGAGACCCTTCGGGAATTGGTAAGGACCTGGAAGACGATGTTGATGGGCTCGTTCCTTGGCTACTTCGTCGGCATCCTTCCCGCCGCCGGTGCCACCCCTGGCGCATTGATGGCCTACGGCGTCGCCAAGACCACGGCGAAAGATCCGGGCAGTTACGGCAAGGGCAACATCAACGGCGTGGTCGCCCCGGAATCAGCCAACAACGCGGCATCCACCGGTGCCATGTTGCCGATGCTGACGCTGGGCATCCCCGGTTCCCCGACGACGGCAATCCTGCTGGGCGGCATGGTGATCTGGGGCCTTGAGCCGGGCCCCCTGGTGTTTACGGATCATCCCGATTTTGTCTGGGGGTTCATCGCCAGCCTCTATGCCGCCAACCTGTTCGCGCTGTTGATCAATATCGCCTTTATCCCGGCCTTCATCTGGGTATTGCGGCTGCCGTTCACGATCCTGGCGCCGGTCATTTTCATCCTCTGCATCGTCGGTGGGTTCGTGCCGACACTGGATATGCATGATGTTTGGCTAATGCTGGTATTTGGCATCGTCGGTTATTTGATGCGCAAACTGGATTATCCAATGGCCCCGGCGGTGCTGGCCATTGTGCTTGGTCCCCTAGCCGAACCGGCGCTTAGGCAATCACTGCTGATTTCGGGTGGTTCGTTCTCAATATTCTTCACCCGGCCTTTTGCCGGCGTGATTATGGTTATCGCCCTGATCTTGTTGCTGCTGCCGCTGCTGAAAATTCTTTACGATAAAATCAAGAAACCCGCCGCCGTCAACTAGGCCCCAATAAGGCCCAATAAAGAAAACAGGCGTTTTTAACGCCGTTTCTGTAGTCCTTAAAAAGGTGTGTTTAGGCGTTTGATGCTTGCCATGTCCGGCCTCTGGTGTACAGTATACCACAGAAGAAATTATTACCGATTTAGCCTTTTTGCCGCCCGTCCGTTTAGGGGCGTCGTTCGTGAAGATATTTGAATTGCCGGAAAAAGACATTGGCCCTAGTCGAATTAAACGTTGAACCCATCGACTCTAATTTCAACCTCAAGGACAAAATCTACGGGTCCTTGAAACAGGCTATTACGTCGATGAACATCTACGCTGAAGACGCCGAATTGCGCCTGGATGAACGCCGGCTTTCCGAGCAGCTTGAAATCAGCCGCACGCCGGTGCGAGAAGCTCTCGCCCGCCTGGAGCAGGAAGGTCTTGTTCATATCGTGCCCCGCCGGGGCGTCTATATCGTGCGCAAAACCAAATCCGAAATCCTTGAAGTCGTTACCGTCTGGGCGGCCTTGGAAAGCACCGCGGCGCGGTTAGTGATCGAGAAAGCCACCGACAGCGATATCTCGTCTCTGAGGACATTATTTACGACGTACGAAGACGAACAAGTTCAGGCCCATATCGACGAATATTCTGAAACCAATATCGAATTTCACCAGGCGATCCTGAAATTGAGCCAATGCGATTTATTGTGCGACCTCGCCGAAAACCTGTTTATTCACATGCGGTCAATTCGGGCTAGGACCATCGCCGATCAAGACCGTGCGAACCGTTCGATCATTGATCACATGCATATCATTGAAGCCCTGGAAAGTCGGGATTCTGATTTGGCCGCCAAATTGGTGCGTGAGCATTCCATGAATTTGGCCCGGCACATTGAAAAATACGTTGATTATTTAGAATAAGAGACCGATCCGGCCGGAGAAGGCCGGTACGGTCCCTCACCTAGGGAGGTAACCCCATGTCGAGCAAAGGATCGAGCACGGCAATTGATACAATGGCTCAAGAAACATCCGATGGTCCCGAGGCCGGGACCCTGACGGACGGTTTTCATCTTGTCATCGACGCGCTCAAGCTCAACGATATCAACACGATCTATAACGTCCCCGGCATTCCGATCACGGATTTGGGCCGTTTTATGCAGGCCGAAGGCATGCGCGTTCTTTCGTTCCGGCACGAGCAGCACGCGGGTTATGCGGCCGCGATCGCAGGCTTCCTGACGAAAAAGCCCGGCGTCTGCATGACGGTGTCGGCGCCTGGTTTCCTCAACGGCCTGACATCATTGGCCCACGCCACGACCAACTGCTTTCCGATGATCCTGATCAGCGGCTCGTCCGAGCGCGAGATCGTCGACCTGCAGAAGGGCGATTACGAAGAAATGGACCAACTGGCCGTCGCCAAGCCGTTGTGTAAAGCGGCCTACCGCGTGCTGCATGCCGAAGACATCGGCATCGGCATTGCCCGCGCCATCCGCGCCGCCGTTTCCGGCCGACCGGGCGGCGTTTATCTTGATTTGCCGGCGCAGCTACTGGGTCAGACCATGGATGCCGAAGCCGGTGCCAAATCACTCGTCAAGGTCATCGATGCCGCGCCGCGTCAGCTGCCCGCGCCGGAAGCGGTCGCGCGCGCGCTCAAGGTGCTGAAGGACGCCAAGCGGCCCCTGATCATCCTCGGCAAGGGTGCCGCCTACGCCCAGGCCGATGACGACATCCGCGCGCTGGTGGAGAAAAGCGGCATTCCCTATCTGCCCATGAGCATGGCCAAAGGGCTATTACCCGATGACCACCCGCTCTCGGCTGGCCCGGCGCGCTCGCTGGTGTTGAAAGAAGCCGATGTTGTCATGATGATCGGCGCCCGCCTTAACTGGCTGCTGTCGCACGGCAAGGGTAAGTCTTGGGGTGATAAACCCAAGAAATTTGTGCATATCGACATCGAACCCAGGGAAATGGACAGCAATGTCGAGATCGCGGCCCCCGTGGTCGGCGATATCGGTTCCTGCGTTTCGGCCCTTCTGGACGGCATGGGCGACGATTGGGCCACGCCGCCCGCTGAGTGGACCGAGGCGGTAGCTGAGAAGAAAAACACCAACGTCGAACGGATGGCGCCGAAACTGCAGAACAACAACGTGCCGATGGATTACCACGGCGCGCTTGGTGCGCTACGGACCATTATCAAAGAGCGGCCGGACGCCATCCTTGTCAATGAAGGCGCCAACACGCTCGATTTCGCTCGCAGTGTCATCGATATGTACAAGCCCCGCAAACGGCTGGACGTCGGGACCTGGGGCGTTATGGGTATCGGCATGGGCCAAGCCATCGCGGCGGCCGTTGAAACAGGCCACCCCGTACTGGCGGTCGAAGGCGACAGCGCCTTTGGTTTCTCCGGCATGGAGATCGAAACGATCTGCCGGTACAACCTGCCCGTCT
>DASCOC010000193.1:0-2666 GCA_036011805.1 Rhodospirillales bacterium | reverse complement strand
TGGCATATCACCGGCGTGCCACCCTTGATGTATGTTAACCCTATCCCCCGATCCGTTTGATGTCGGCCCAGCGGGTGGTGTAACACGGGCTTTTCCGGCTCTGTTTCATCGACCATGACCTTTGAGCACCGGTGACGGCGAAACGGACCGTATCGCGGCCCCAATCGGCGTTGATGCGGTCCACCGCCTTCATCAAGGCGCGGGACTTGCCCGGGCTCACGCCGGGGGGCGGGAACAGACTCCGTTGGATGTGGCGGGTGCTTTCCAGGGCGTCCAGGAACACGCCCGCTTTTTGATAGCGCAATCCAGGTTTATAGATTTTTTTCAGGCAACGGCGCGCCGCCTTAATCATCTGGGTGGTGTCGGAGGTGGCCTCCGGAAAGACGAAGCCGGCGGCGTTGGCGTAGCGTTCCGGGGCGGGGCTGAAGGGGCTGGTGCGCAGGCTGATGGTCATCTTGTTCGTGCTCAGGCCCTGGCGGCGAAGCTTTTCGGCGGCGCGGCTGGCATAGGTGGTGACGGCGGCCTCGATGTCGCGGTAATCCGTCACCCGGCGTGAAAATCCCCGGGACACCATGATTCCTTTCTGCGCCGGCACCGTCATTTCCAGGGCCAGGCACGGCGTGCCGCGAAGTTCCAGAACGGTCCTTTCGACGACGACACCGAGGCGCGCGCGGATGAATTTGGCATCGGCGTTCTTGAGGTCCAGCGCGGTAGTGATGCCGATTTTGTCCAATCGCGCCGCCAGTCTGCGGCCGATACCCCAGACGGCATCGGTGTTGAGGTCGCCGAGTACCTCATCGGGGTCATCGGGCATGATGAATACGCCGCCCAAGGCGGGGTCTTTCTTAGCGATGCGGTTGGCGACCTTGGCCAATGTCTTGGTGGCGCCGACGCCGACCGAAACCGGCAGCCCGGTCCACCGGAGAACGGTGTCCTTGATGTCATGGCTATGGGCGGCGGGGTCGGCAAAACCGCCGAGGTCGAGGAACGATTCATCGATGCTGTAGACTTCCAGATAGGGCGTGAAGCGCTTCAACACCGAGACCACGCGCCCGGACAGATCGCCATAGAGCGCGTAATTGGATGAATAGACCCGGACCCGTTCGCGCCGCAGCACATCCTTTACCTTATGAACCGGCTCGCCCATGGGAATTCCCAAGTCCTTGGCCTCTTGTGATCGCGCGATAATGCAGCCGTCGTTGTTGGACAGCACCACCACCGCGACGCCCTCAAGCCGGGGCTCAAACAGCCGTTCGCATGAAGCGTAAAAATTGTTGACGTCGACCAGCGTAAACAAGGCGGTTTTCTTCTCAGACGCCGGGGCGCAAGCCCCCTCAGACGAAGGAATGGATGGCATGGATGACCACCCCCCAGACATGTAAATCCTGCCCGGTGTTGATGTCGATCGGCCGGTAGCGGGGGTTTTCGGCCAACAGGCGAATGCGTCCCCGGCGCCGGTAGAGCCGTTTCACGGTCAGTTCGCCATCAACGACGGCAATGACGATATCGCCATCGCCGGGGTGCAGCGAACGATCGACAATCAACAGGTCGCCGGAGTGGATGCCGGCCCCGGTCATGGACTCACCGGTGACACGGAGGAAGAACGTTGCCGCCGGACGGGGAATGAGGTGTTCGTTGAGATCGAGCGCGCCTTCCAGGTAGTCGTCGGCGGGCGATGGGAAGCCGGCCTGCACCGTGGCGGCAAAAAGCGGCAAGGCCGAAGGGACAGTGGTGCTGTCGGCCGCGCTGTCCCCGGCGCGGCCGCTGATCACAACATCGGATGGCATGCATCATCATGATCCCGTAACTTGGCGAGGTCAATGTTCTTTTTTTGTTCTATTTAACCGAAGAGCCGGCAGAGATTGACTAAAGGCAAGACTCAGGTGGCGTTCTGCATGTTAGGGTATGTCGGAGTGAATATTAAATGACAGCGTCACGCGACGGGAGGGCACCATGACGGACAAAAATATCGGCTATGATCCTGATATTCTGATGGCGGCATGTATTCAGGCGGCGGCGACGATTTTGGCGGCGAAGGATTCGGAAGCCGCCAACGATCCCGTGGAGATCGCCCGGCTGGCTGCGGAAATTCGCGACGAAGCCCTGGTACAGATGTAGTTATTCGGCGCAGATTTTATTGCGCAGCCACTGGCACAGTTCGAGGCCCAGTTCCTGTTGCTCGGGCACCTTGGATTTTTGAAGTTCGCCCAGTTTTGCCGCCAGGTCGTTGATGATGTCGCGGTAGTGGTTGGCCGTCTGCGTCTCGATCATCAAATCCTTAGTCAGCTTTTGCACCTCGACCGTCAGGTCATGGCCCTGGTGGTCGGTAATGATGCTGGGGACCGGCTTGGCCATGTTTTCGCGGATGTATTTGACCCGTTCCAGAATTTCGGGGTCACTGAGATCCAGGGACGGTGCAATGCATTTCACTTTCTCGAAATCCACTTCCCCCTCGAACGTCTCGATGTCGGCGGCAGACAGCCGTTCGTTTAGCTCAGAGCGCTTCAAGCCGAGAAGTTTTGCCGCTTTCGATACGCTAATGGCGTTGTCCATGGTTTTGCCCAATGAGGTTATAAAGTCCCGATCATATGAAGGGGCACTGTAGCCTCTCCGGAAGGCACAGGATAGGTGGAATGTGCGGTTACGCCCCAAGAGGAAATCAAGGC
>DASCOC010000192.1:0-4296 GCA_036011805.1 Rhodospirillales bacterium | reverse complement strand
GATAATATCTAATATTCTTTAGAGCGGTTACAAGTAGCCGGCCGTTCACGAAAAGATGAGCGCCCGACTACCTGTCAGGGTGTTACACATTTGGGGGAGGGAATCTGGAGGATGAAAACTGGGCTAATCGGCTAAATCTGGAATAAATACCATACCGAGGCGACCCCGAGAATCAGCGCAACAATGGGGCGGACGATCCCCACGGATGTAATGCTTTCGACCTTTTCATCGCCAGGAACGTGCTTAATGCCGTTGACCATGGTGCGCGGCAAATTTTCGCCGGAAATGAAGCTATGACCAATCACACCGATAACGTGTATGATGGCCAGTACCATCAATGTGGAGCCAAGCCCTTCGTGAGCCTCGCCGAAGGCGCCATTGCCGATATGGGCAAGGGGACCCGTAAAGTCGTCCTCGGTGGTCATTAAGCCGGTGATGGAGGCGAGGAACGTCATGACGATAAGGGCCACCACCATCCATCCGCCAAGGGGATTGTGACCCAATACATAGGGCGGATTAAAAACCAAAAGCCGCTTGGCGTAACCCTTGACCACGGAAAAGGAATGGACGAAATCGGTAAATCGGGCATGGCGGCTGCCTATTACCCCCCAGACCAAACGAAAGACCATAAAGCCTATGAGCAAGGAGCCGGAATAAACATGAATCCATTGGGCGGAGCCTTCTGCCTCCTGTGAAGCAAGGGCGGTAATGACACAGACCACTATGGTCCAATGAAAGATACGCGTTGGAATATCCCAAACCTTTACCGTACGACTGGTCTCCGTAGGGGGTGTGGACATGTTTTTTAGTTCCTTCCTGGTCACCGGGGTATTCGCCCCGTGGTTACGGGCAGTGCTTATTTCACGGTTGTCTTACAACAACCTTACACTCTGCCTGGGTTTTCCTTGGCGAAGGCGGGGTGTTTGGGTTCCCCTCGCGGTCTTGGTCGTTTTTATGCCGGTCCCGGCGACCGCCACCAACGCCATTACCGGCAAGCCCCGCGTCATCGACGGCGAGACCATCGAAATTTCCGGCGAGCGCATTCACCTTGATGGCATCGACGCGCCCGAAGCCAAGCAGGAATGCACCGCCGGCGGCACCCAATGGGCTTGCGGCCAAGAAGCCACTTTCGCCCTGGCCCGGATCATCGAAACCCACTGGGTGACGTGCAAGGGAGACAAGCGCGACAGGGACGGCCGGCTTATCGCTGTCTGCCATGCTGGCGGCAAGGACATCAACGCCATGATGGTGCGGGAAGGCTGGGCGCTGGCTTATCGACGGGGCAGCCTGGACTACGTTGACGAGGAAACAGCCGCCAGGGATGCGAGGCGGGGTCTATGGCGTGGAGAGTCCTTTCGGCCGTGATTTTGACCCCTTGCATGTTTCATGCTTGGCCCAGGACGTGATACATGCCTCGCCATGCTTCGCTTTGAACAGATCACCTATCGCATCGGACCGCGCACCTTGTTCGACGGCGCCAGCGCCACCGTCAATACGGGCCACCGGGTTGGCTTTGTCGGGCGCAACGGCACCGGCAAGACAACGTTACTTGGCATGTTGAGCGGCGTGACGGAGCCCGATTCCGGTACCATTTCCGTGCCGTCGCGCTGGCGCATCGGCATCACCCGCCAGGAAGCCCCCGACGGCCCCGAAAACCTGCTCGAAATCGTCCTCGCCGCCGATCAAGAACTGGCCTCGCTTAACCGCGAGGCTAAAACCGCGACCGACCCTGGGCGCATTGCCGAGATCCATGTCCGCCTGCACGACAAGGGGGCAAGCCGCGCCTCGGCTCGGGCCGCCCGGCTGCTTGCCGGGCTCGGCTTTGACGAGGCCGCGCAACAGCGCCCCTGCCACAGTTTTTCCGATGGTTGGCGCAAGAGGAGAGGGGGTCAAGTCTTGAATATTGAATTTTTATCACAAGCCGTCGGATGATAGACGGTGCCGGAATATTCGATGCGCAAGGCGCAAGGGCCGTGCCATGGGAGAAACATAGAGGGCGGTGGACAGAAATTCAACATTCAAGACCTGACCCCAACATTCACAAGCTCAAGGTCTTCCGTCTGGAAGCCATCCGGGCCGGGTTCAAGAAAGCCTGGAACGACAAGAACTACGCCGCCATCCTCGATGTCGCCCGCAAAATCCCGGAAACGGTCATCCAGGAGGATCAACAACTCCTCATGTGGTACGACTTTTCACAGACGCGGGTTGGGGAGGAGTAATGACGCATGGGTATGCGGGGGAATGGGCGTGGAGCGATGGCTCCTTCACAGATCGTCTATGCAACCACCGCCGCCCGCATCGCCGAGGCGATTAACTCACCTCGTGCGATGCCAAATCTCTAAAGGTTATGCCTTCGGGCCAAAACCCGGTCCCATAGTATGGTGGTACCCATATAGGGTGTTCCACCTGCTCCGATCATCGTAATACAAATCCCTTGAAGCAGGTTTCGGCGGTTCGAACTTCACCGGCTTGTATATTGGAAGCTTGACCTTGGGCGGCTCATATAATTGAACAAAGGACTTTTTTGAGCATTCGTGAAATCCAAAATCAAGATAATGCGAATTGCATTTCTTACAGATCGCCATCACAACCTCCATCAAGCTAACGCTGAGCGAATACTACCACAGACAGCGCCCGAAAAAAACTGTTTTCTCAAGTTCCCAGCTTTCCAGATGCAATAACACATAGGGTCACTAACAGGAGAGGGGGCCAAGTCTTGAATGTTGAATTTTTATCATGAGCCGTCGGATGATAGACGGTGCCGGAATATTTGATGCGCAAGGCGCAAGGGCCGTGCCATGGGGGAAACATAGCGGGCGGCGATCATTCACCCGGCCATTATTGCCGCTGGCTAAACGAACCCCCCCCTTTTTTTGCCAAGCATGAAGACGGTTCATGCGCGGCCCTGGACGTGATACATGCCTCGCCATGCTTCGCCTTGAGAAGATTACCTATCGCATCGGACCGCGCACCTTGTTCGACAGCGCCAGCGCCACCGTCAATACGGGCCACCGGGTTGGCTTTGTCGGGCTGAACGGCACCGGCAAGACAACATTGCTTGGCATGTTGAGCGGCATGGCGGAGCTCGATTCCGGCGCCATTTCCGTGCCGTCGCGCTGGCGCATCGGCATCACCCGCCAGGAAGCCCCCGACGGCCCCGAAAACCTGCTCGAAATCGTCCTCGCCGCCGATCAAGAACTGGCCTCGCTTAACCGCGAGGCCAAAACCGCGACCGACCCTGGGCGCATTGCCGAGATCCATGTCCGCCTGCACGACAAGGGGGCAAGCCGCGCCTCGGCTCGGGCGGCGCGACTGCTTGCCGGGCTCGGCTTTGACGAGGCCGCGCAACAGCGCCCCTGCCACAGCTTTTCCGGCGGCTGGCGCATGCGCGTGGCGCTGGCGGCGCTGTTGTTCACCGAACCCGACCTGCTTTTGCTCGACGAGCCGACCAACCATCTCGATCTCGAGGCGTCCCTGTGGCTCGAAAATCATCTCCGCCATTATCCGGGCACCGTGCTGCTGGTCAGCCACGACCGTGATCTGCTGAACCGTGTAGTCGAAGAAATCCTGCATCTGGAAAACGGCAAGTTGACCCTTTATTCCGGCAACTACGACCGCTTCGAGGCAACCCGGCGCATGCGTCTTGCCCAGAACGAAAAACTGCGTGCCAAGCAGGATGCGCAAAAACAGCAAATCATGAAATTTGTCGACCGCTTCCGCTACAAGGCGACCAAGGCGAAGCAGGCGCAATCGCGCTTGAAAATGCTGGAACGGATGCAACCGATCCCTGAACACCGCAAGGATGGCACGGTCGCGTTCACCTTTCCCGCCCCGAAACCTGCATTGGCCTCGCCGCTTTATACCACGGAGAATGTTTCGGTCGGCTACGACGGCCAGGCGGTGATCGAAAACCTGTCGCTACGCCTTGATGCCGACGACCGCATCGCCCTGATCGGGGCCAACGGCAACGGCAAGTCGACTTTGATAAAGCTGTTGGCCGGGCGGCTTCAACCAATGGCCGGGAAGATCGGTAAATCAGGCAAGCTGCGTGTTGGTTATTTCGCCCAGCATCAGGCCGATGAGCTGGATCTGGCGGCAACGCCGCTGATCGCGATGACGCGCAAACGCCGGTGCGATACCGAAACCAAGGTGCGCGCGATGTTGGGGCGCTTCGGTTTTGGCGCCGAAAAGGCTGAAACCAAAATCGGCGATCTTTCCGGCGGCGAGAAGGCGCGCCTGTTATTTGCGTTGATGAGCGTCGAGGCACCACACATCCTGCTGCTGGATGAGCCGACC
>DASCOC010000191.1:0-9654 GCA_036011805.1 Rhodospirillales bacterium | reverse complement strand
GCCCTGGTTGGGGAAGCTGGCAATCTGAAGGGTGCCGATATTGGAAGGCACGGCGCCGATTTCCACGCTGACCAGAATTTCACCGGAGGCATTGACGGTGACATCGATCGCGCCTGGCGGTATGGAGATTCCGGGCTGCACCGGAAATCCGTCATGGGTGACCAACTGGCCGGAACCGTCCAGTTGGAAGGTGCCGTCCCGGGAATAGGCGGTATCGCCGTTGGGAAGCAGCACCTGGAAATAGCCCTGGCCCTGAATGGCAAGATCGAACGTGTTCGACGTCGACGACAGAGTGCCTTGCTCGCTGACCCGATAGACCGACGCCAACCGGACCCCTTGGCCGCTTTCGACCCCGCCCGGCACCGACTGGCCGGCCTTGGAAGAAACCGAGTCCTTGCGGCCCGACATTTTGTAGAGGAGGTCCGAAAATTCGGTGCGCCGGCGTTGGTAGCCGGTGGTGTTCATGTTGGCGAGGTTATTCGCCACCACATCGGTACTGAATTGTTGCGCCGCCATTCCAGACGCCGCGATACGTAATGCTTCCATTTTACCCGTCCTTTTTGTTGTTCCCGTCTTGGCGTTTTGAAATGCAGGATGCGTGCCAATTCAGAATTTTGTTTATATTCAACAGGTTATGGTGGATTTTGGGGCCTTTCGACGGGGCATGCCCGGCAACACTTTCCGGGCCGGGGGTCGGTTATAAAAAATCCTTATATTTCAACGATTTTACCGTCATGCGCGGTCTCAAAATCGAGGCTGTCGGCGCGTTCCAGCATATCTTCGTCCATATGCGTCAAAATCAGCCGTTTCGGGGCGATTTCATCGAGATGGGCGGTGAGGGTTTTAAGGTTCATATGGAACGAGACCTCCTTGTCATAGAAATTGGCCTCGGCGATGAACAGGTCGGCGCCGGCGGCGGCCTTGGCCAGGCCGTCGGACCAGGCACCGTCGCCGGAATAGGCCAGCGTCTTGCCGTCGACGGTGATCCTGAGCGCGCACGCCGGGCCCTCGCCGGCCTTATGGGCGGCCTGATAGGCGATCAGCGAAACCGGGCCGGAACGCCAAACCTGTTCGACCTCGTATTCCTCAAAGCTCAGCTCGAAGCGCCAGGGGTTTTTCGACGAACCGGGATAGAGACTCTCCAGGGCTTCCATCACCCGCTTTTGCGTCGTCTTCGGGCCGGCGATCAGCAGCGGCCGGTCGCGCTTGGACGCCGAATGGGCGTGGACCAGAAGAAACACGACGCCGCCGAAATGGTCGCCATGCAAATGCGTCAGCAAAATCATGTCGATGGAATTGGGATCGACGCCCTGGCGGTTCATGGCGACCAGGGAGGTTGCCCCGCAATCGATCAAAAACCGTATCTCCGGGGTGGTGACCATGAAACACGTGTTGAGCCGGCCGCCCGAGCCGAACGCATCACCGGATCCCAAAAACTGGACTTCCATCACTGCGGCTCCACTTGCTGTTTCCTGCGCGAATGGCCGGCGAAGCTTTGCGCCTCGATAAAGACCCGGGTGACTTCCTCATGAGCGGTCTTGATTTTGTCCTCCAGCTCACTGACCAGCCGTTCGACATCGTCAGAAGTCAGGTCGCTGTCGAAGTCCAGGCTAATGTTGACCAGCACATCCTGGGGGCCCAGTTGCAGGGTCAGCAGTTCGTTGACGGTGGCCTCAGTGGAATGCTCCCGAACCAGGGCGCGAATATTTTGGACCACCGCCTCGGTGGCGCCCTCGCCGATCAAGAGGCCCTTGCATTCAATCGCCAGAATGGCGGCAACGACGGCCAGAATGATGCCGATCACGACCGAAGCGGCGCCGTCCATCCAAAGCTGGCCGGTCAGTTGCCCGAACCAGATTCCGGCGAAGGCAACGACGATGCCCAACATCGCCGCGGTATCCTCGAACAGCACGGTAAAGATGGCCGGGTCCTTGCTGACCCGGATCGCCTTCAAATACCCAAGCGTTCCTTTCATGCGGTTGAATTCACGGAACGCCACCCACCAGGCGCAGGCTTCGAAAACAAAAGCAAACCCCAGGACGATGTAGTTGAGATAAGCATTTTCGACGGGCGTCGGGTTCGCCAGCTTGCTGACCCCTTCATAAATGGAAACCCCGGCGCCGACGGCGAAAATCATGACGGCGACGACGAACGCCCAGAAATAAATTTCGCGGCTGTAGCCAAAGGGGTGAATGTCGTCGGCCGGCCTGGCCGACCGTTTGATACCATAAAGCAACAGCGCCTGGTTGGAGGTGTCGACGAGCGAGTGGATGCCTTCGCTCATCATCGCCGAGCTTCCGGTATAGACCGCGGCGGCGAACTTGGTCACCGCGATCAGCGAATTGCCGATCAGGGCGGAAATCACGACTCGTTTGGAAGAAGATACGGACATCGGATCGGCAGGGCCCTCAGGCGACGTCAACCAAGACCACCTCGGACTCGGTCACCGCCGTCAAGGTGATGGTGTCTTCGTCGTTGACCGCGACGCCGGCACGTTCGCTCACGGCAATGCCGTTGACGGTGATCTCCCCCCTTGCCGGCACCAGGTAGGCCTGCCGGCCGCCGGGCAAGCCGTGGATGATTTCTTCTCCGAGGCTCAGCGTCGCCCCCATGACCGCCGCATCCTGGTATATTTTCAGCGCCCCGTCGTCGCCCGGGCGTCCCGACGCCAGCGCATGCAGATGACCGGACCTGGAATCGCCGGGGAATTCCCTGGTTTCCCAACGCGGCGTTATGTTCCGTTCGGCCGGAAGGATCCAAATTTGAAACAGCGTGGTGACGTCGTCCTCCTGATTGGCCTCCGAATGCATGATGCCGGTTCCGGCGCTCATCACCTGGACATTGCCGGCCGTGGTAACGCCCCGGTTGCCGAGGTTGTCTTCATGGGTGATGGCACCGCGGCGTAAAAAGGTAATGATTTCCATATCCCGGTGCGGATGCGGCGGAAATTCACCGCCAGGCTGAATGGTGTCGTCGTTCCAAACCCGAAGCGCGCCCAGACCCATCCTGTCCGGGTCCATATAGTCGGCAAAGCTGAAATGATGGCGGGCTTCGAGCCATTCGTTTTTGAAGTGTCCCAGGTCGTCCAGTGCGGTCACGGTGATCATAACGCTGCCGCCTCCTTCCTTCTAATGCCCTTCCCGGTACCAAGCCGCCATCAAGGCGCCCAATACCAGGATCATAACCAAGTATCCGGGCAATAACGACACCTGGGCAAGACCGGAAACGACGAAGGAGCGGTTGGCCACCAGCCCGGCCCAACCATCGCCGTGTGAATCCCGTCCCGGCCGGGTGCGCCTGAAATCCGGCAGGCCTTTGTTGATCCAATGGATGCCGCCGCCGCTGGCCTCGGCCACGGGCCTGATTTTTTCGGCACTGGCACGCAGGTCTTGGAATTCAAGCGGGTTAAGTGCGCCCAAGGTAGCCAACGCGGTCTGGGTTCCGTCCGTTACCTTGTAAAGCCCGGATGCCGTTACCGCCATCACCCCTTTCCAGACACCGTTTCCAGCATCTTCCAGAGGAAGCGGCTGAGTCTGGCCAGAGGGTTTCGTGACCGTAACATCAGGCGGCGCTTCGACGTCAAGGCTACGGTGTTGGACTTGAAGACGCCCATCCTTGATTTCAGCCTTCAGGCCTTCTTCATCCAGGTCCGGTTCCTTCATCAGCCAATGGGCCAACCGTCGCAACAGTTCCGCCTGCGGGCCGCCGCCCTCAAATCCCCGTGCCCATAGCCAAATATGGTCGCTCAACAACTGCGCGACACGGCCTTTACCATTACGCTCCAGCAGCAACAGCGGTTTACCGTCGACGCCGCGCATCAACTCCCGACCGGTCCTGGGGGTGGCATCGATCAAGCGGAACCAACGCCCCCATTCAGGCGTTTCGGCATTGTCCATGGGCAATCCTGTGGTCACCGGGTGACGACGGCCGGTGTCGGTCAGCTTGGGTTTAAAACCCCGTTCCAACACTTTGCCGGTCGGCGAGGCCGGCATGATTTGCCCCATCGGTGTTTGAAAAAGCGAACGCAGCGTCGCGAATTCGGGCCCCAAGGCCAATAACAATGCGCCACCTTCCTTAACGAAGTTAACGATGTTTGTGATGTACGATGGTGGCAGTACATCGCGGACCACATAACGGTCAAAAACGATAAGGTCGAATTCCTCGAGCTTGATCTCAAACAGTTCCTGTATGGGAAAAGCAATCAGCGCCAATTCCCTCAACGGCGTGAAATCGTCTTTTTCAGGCGGCCTTAAAATGGTGAAGTGCACAAGGTCCACCGACGGATCGGATTTCAAAAGATTGCGCCAGACGCGTTCTCCGGCATGAGGCTGACCGGAAACCAAAAGTACCCGAAGCCGGTCACGGACACCGTTGATACTGACCAGCGCCCGGTTGTTGATGGTCGAAAGTTCGCCTGGGGCGGCATTGACCGTCATTTCCACCACCGTCGGCCCGGCATGCTCCAGATCGAAGGATATTTCGCCGCTACGCCCTATCGGAATTCTAGAGACGATCTCTTCGTCATCGTCATAACGAAGCCGCATCCGGGCAAGCCCTTTGGTGAGTGATTTCGTCTTATCGCCATGCCGGTCCTCGACCCGATAGCGGATGGTCACGCTCTGGCCGACAATACCGTAGCTGGGCGCCTGTTCAACAATCAGGCGGCGATCCGATTCTCCCGGCTTGCCGGTCAACAACACATGCAAGGGGGACGGCGGAGGCGGCTCCCTCTCATCGGATTTCCCCGCCTCTGTCACGGTCGGAATATCGTGAATCTGACCATCGGTGATCATGATGGCGCCGGCAAGACGCTGTCGTGGGACCTCCGCCGCCGCCCGCGCCAAGGCGCTGAACAAGCGCGTTCCCCCGTCTTCTTTGGCGCCGGGCTCTTCGCCGCCAGCAGGGTCGTCCGTCGCTTCGATGATTCGAACGTCCAGGTCTTTGAAGCGCGCCAATCCCTGGCGGACGGCTTTCAAGGCGGCGTCGGTTTCCTCCCGGCGCCCGCCGACCTCCTGGCTGGCAGAGCGATCGACGGCGACAAGGGCGACGTCACGCTGTGGTTGGCGCTCCTCCCTGATTGCCCTTGGATCGACCAAAGCAATGATAAGGACGGCCAATACGGCTATCCGCAATAACCAACCGGTGCCGCCACGGGTCAACGCAATCCCAGCCAGCACCAGCCCCACTGCCGACAAAGCCGCAATCAATTCCAAGGACACCATTGGCGTGAAAGAGAGGGTTTCGGTCATTTTCCGAGCCTTTTCATGATCGCTGGCAGGTGAACCTGATCGGCCTTATAGTTCCCGGTCAGCGTATACATGACCAAGTTAACCCCGAACCGGAACGCCATTTCGCGCTGCCTCTCGCCGCCGGGAACGACCGGATAAAGAGGGCGCTGGGCATCGTCCAATGCCCAGGCGGCGGCCCAATCGTTGCCACCGGCAATGACCGGAGAAACACCGTCATTGATCCGTTCGCCGGCGCGTTCCACCCACAGGGTGCCGCCGGCCCAACGACCGGGAAATTCCTTGAGCAAGTAAAACGCCCGAGTCAAAACATGGTCCGGCGATACCGGTACCAGGGGGGGTATATCGAGCCCCCTGGCGAGACGGCGCAAGGACTGAGCATCGGCCCCTTCACCGGCGCTGCGGGTATCGAACAAAATGGTGCCGCCGTTCCTGAGGTACCTGTTGATATTGGCCCTAGCGGCTTCAGTGGAGGGCACGCTGCCTGGAGTCACCGGCCAATACAAAAGCGGGAAAAATGCTAACTCGTCACGGGCCGGATCAACCCCCTGGGGGGGGCCGAGTTCCGCCGCAGTTCGGCGCCGAAGGAGAACGTTGAGACCGGTAAGGCCGGCTTCGCTGGTGGCATCGACCTCTCGGTCGCCAGTAATCACATAGGCCAGCCGGGTTTCCAGGCTGCTGTCCATGGCAAACTGATCGGGGCTTTTTTCCGCCCCGCCTGCGGTCACCGGCCACAAGACCGCCAACACCACCGGCGCCAACGCCCTGGTGCCACCAAAATGTAAAAGCCCACGCAGGATGAGACTGGCGGCAAAATCAACCAGCGCCAGGACCAACGCCAGGACCAACAACCACGGCCTGAAATCTCTTTCCGCTGTCTTTCCGTAAAAGCCCTTGGAGACTCCGGAAGGCAGTGGGCCAATGGCTTTAAGAGCGGCTAAATCCACGGATAAATTCAAGGCCCGGCGTGTCGCCTTGGAACCGTAGTATCCAGGCGGGTGTTTGGGCGAGACCCGGGTGGCCTCGAAGGCATCGGCGGGAATGGCCTGAGCGTTAGCGGCGGCAGGGCCCAGGTTCCCGAATCCGTCGAGACCGGTCAACGGCTCAAGGGGCGGCCCGGCGGCATGGGCAACAACACCTTGGCTAAACGCCACCAACCGCCGCAGCATGTCGACAAACAAGCCCGATAGCGACAAATTCGACCATTGCGCATTGGCCGTGGTATGAACCAGTACCAACCATCCCTTGCCACGCCGTTCCGCCGTTACTAAGGGCGTCCCATCGTCAAGACGGGCCCAGGTTTTTTGGGCAAGATCAAGCGCCGGTTGGGCCAACACCTGGCGTTCGACAGTCACATCCTTGGGCACGGTGAATCCAAAAAATGGGCTCGATGTCTCGAAGGGTGCCAGTTTCGCCGGGGTCCGCCACGACATGGCGCCACCAATCACCCGATCCCCCTGACGCAACCGAACCGGCAACAAGGGTGCCCCTTCAGCGCCTTCGTCGGCGGTCGCCTTGGCCAGTAGCGGTCCGGCAAACCGGATCGCCACGCCGCCCGCCTTGATCCAGTTTTCCAGGGCATTGCGCGGCGCTTTGCCCAGCCGCCCCGGATCGGCCAACACCATCACCGCCAATGGGCGTTTTAAAAGATCGCCGATGGTTCCGTGTCGGATTTCCGAAAACGGCTTCAAGGCGCGTTCCAGGTAGAATAGTTCACTCAGCAATGGCTGGTCGCCCGACGCCCCGGCCCCGGACACCAGGCCGACCGGACGCCGTCGCCAGCGTTCGTCCATCAGGACCACGGCGGCGGCGGTCCCGGCATCCTCAATCTCAAGACGTTGAAGCTTGTTTAACAGTTCTGTCGGCAGTGTCATCCCGACCTCGGCCATGGTCTTGCCGGCGGCAAAGGTCATCGGTTCACGGGCCAAAAGACGCCCTGCATCCCCGATAGCCCTGACCCAAATTGACGCCATCCCTTTCGAAGAGGTTCTCTCAGCGACCTGCTTGAGGGTACTGCCATCGGTTTCGGGCGGCCTGAGAACAGTCGCCAGCCGCTCCTCCGGGTCGCTTATGACGCGCACCGCACCCAACCGCTGCAAAGGGGCGACAAGATCGGCCATGGTCTTGGCGTCCGCGTCCTTAGCCGAAGAAACATCTTCCAGGCCGTTGCTCAACCAAACCACATCCCCCGGCCGGGCATCGGCGAGAGCGACGGGGTCCAGCAACGGCGCCAGGGCGCGCGCCCGATCCGTCGGCCATGGTTTCGGCTGCAATGATTCGAACACGCGTCTTGCGTCGGCGGCGGTCATCATCTTGACGGCGGTGCCGCCGCTTTCGTTTTCCACCGCCGCCGTGGTAATCACAACCACTGGCCGGGATTGGCGCTCCGCCTGATCGGCGAAGCCGCCCAGTAAAATCCGGCGGGCCGGCCAATTTGACGCCGCCGCCCAGCCATCGTCGATCAGGACAATCAAAGGCCCCTTGCCGGTCAACCGCGTGTCGGCGTTGAGCAACGGGTGCGCGGCGGCCAAAATGACCAGGGCGGCCAGCACCAAACGAACAATCAATAGCCATAGCGGGGTTTTAGCAGCGCTTTCCTCGCGCGTGCCCAAGCCGAATAGCAACCGAACCGGGGGAAATCGGATCGTCGTCGGCATCGGCGGCGTCAATTTTAACAACAACCAGATCACCGGCAATGCCAACAGCCCGGTCAACGCCCAGGGTACGGCAAAGGAGATGGCGCCCAAGGTCAACATGACTAGGCGCCGGTCGTTTGGGACAACACCAAATAAAGGGCCAGTAACGACGCCTCTGGTGAATGGTCCGTGTGATGGACGGCGTAGCTCCACCCAAAGGACTTGGCCAAAGCCTCGATCCCCTGGTTATGGTTGGCCAACCGATCAAGGTATTGCTCGCGCATGGCTTCCACCCGTCCGATCAAAATATCGCCTTCGTCCTCCATGCCGTCGAACCGAATCCGCCCGGAAAACGGCAGGGTTTCTTCTGCCGGGTCCAGCACCTGGACTAAATGGCCACGTATCCCTTGATTAGCGAAGGAGGCGATGGATTGGTGGATTTCATTCATCGGCGACAGGAAGTCACCAATCAACACGACCCGTCCGTACCGGGGCAGGGATTCGAAAGCCGGCAGGCTACCCGGCGGTGTGTTCGCCTTGCGGTCATGGGCTTCAATCATTGACCAAAGACGGTGCATCATGCTGCGTCCCGATGACGGCGTCATGCCGGTGCCCAGAAGCGCTACGTGTTCACCGCCCCTGATCAACAACGACGCCAGCGCCAACAATAGCAGGTCAGCGCGTTCGATCTTGTTGACCAGGCCGTCGGTGGACCGGTACGCCATTGATTGGGACCCGTCCCGCCACAACCACACGCTTTGTGCCGCTTCCCATTCCGTTTCACGGACATAAACCGGTTGCGACTTCGCCGATTGGCGCCAATCGATCAATTGGGTGGAATCGCCGAAACCGTAGCGGCGGAACTGCCAGAAGGTTTCGCCCTGACCGACTCGGCGGCGGCCGTGGACACCTTGGGAAACCGTGGCTGCCACCCGTTCGGCGGCAACCATCAACGGCGGCAGATGGGCGGCCAGTTCCTCCGCCTTGTGGTGGATATCCTGTGAATGAGACCGTTGTGAAGGGGGTGCCGTCATAATGCCAAGCATTGCACCGGTTCTATGCGACCCGCTCGCACAACCGGTCAATGATATGACCCAGCGTAACCCCCTCGGCCCGCGCCGCGAATGTCAGGGCCATGCGGTGGCGAAGTATGGGATGCACCAAGGCTAGAACATCGTCGATGCTGGGGGCCAGGCGGCCTTGGATCACGGCACGGGCGCGTACGCCCAACATCAATGCCTGTGTCGCCCGCGGACCTGGTCCCCAGGAAACGTGAGCCTTCACATCGTCAATGTCGGAACTTTCGGGACGCCCGGCGCGGACCAGTTCCAAAATCGCCTCGGCGACGCTTTCTCCGACGGGAACCTGACGAACCAGCTTTTGCGCCTCAATCAGGGTTTTGGCGTCCATCACCTGGTCCGGTTCGGATTCGATGATGCCGGTGGTGTTAATCATGATTTCGCGTTCGGCCTTCAGATCCGGGTATTCAACATCAACCTGCATGAAAAAACGGTCGAGTTGAGCTTCCGGCAAAGGATACGTCCCTTCCAGTTCGAGCGGGTTCTGGGTCGCCAGTACATGAAATGGAACCGGCAGGTCATGATAGTGGCCGGCAACAGAGACCCGGTGCTCCTGCATCGCCTGCAACAACGCTGATTGGGTGCGCGGGCTGGCGCGGTTGATTTCATCGGCCAACAACAACTGGCAGAACACCGGCCCCTTAATAAAACGGAAGGATCGCCGCCCCTTTTCGGATTCCTCCAGCACCTCGG
>DASCOC010000190.1:0-3566 GCA_036011805.1 Rhodospirillales bacterium | reverse complement strand
CCCTCAAACGTGATAATCGCGGGCTCCGCGCACGAACTGGGTCATCCAGTAAACATGCGCGCCGATCGCTCCGGCGGGGAGCAAAAGCCAGGTCAGGTCGATCAGAGCCAGAGCCAGGACGATAAAACAGAAATCGGCGCGGGCGAATTCGCGAAACGCCATCAGGGCCCATTGCTTCCAGTCTTCCGGCCTCGGCGGGTGGTCATCGTTCCTCCGGCCGGTGGTATCGAGCGCATCCCCCGTCTCAAGGCGAAGCCGGGCATCGACGGCCACCCCGATGAAATAGTTGATGGTGCCTCCGGCAGCGGCGATGAAACCAAGCCACAACCAAAGATCGTCTCCACTCTCTTTGGCGACGCCGACGCCGAGGGCGGCGAAAAAACCGGCGTGAACTACCCAGTCGACGAAAGTATCGAATTTGTCGCCGAATCCGGAAGTCTGATTTTTGAAACGCGCAACCTCGCCATCGCAGTTGTCTAGGGTATAGCACAGCGTAAAAAGCATTGCCCCGCCCAACGTCCATGAAAACCCGCCCTGCATAAAGCCCCAGCAAGCGGCCAGGCCGACCGCCAGGGACGCCGCCGTGACTTGGTTCGCGGTCACCGGAAGTTGGACAATAACAGGGGAAACCCGCGCCGAAATCCGCCGGATCAAAGGGAACAGGCGAGCCGTCGTTGGATCCATTCAAGAAGCTTCCTGCTCCGTCGCTCCCCTCCAAAACACCATCAAGGCCGGCAGGACGACCAGAGTGCATCCCAAAGTCAGGGTGATGGAAATGGCCAACAGCAACCCCATGCTCGATGTTCCAGGATGGCCGGACAAAGCGATTGTGCCAAACGATCCGATGGTAGTCAGTCCACTAAAAACCACGGCGCGGGGGGTGCTGGTCCCGAAGACGCCGGCGGTGGCGCCCTCGTTTCGCCGCCGCAGCACCAGATGAATGCCGCTCGCCACGCCCAGCCCGAATAGCAAGGGCAGGACAATGACGTTGGCGTAATTGAACGAAAGGCCCAACAGAACCGACGTGGCGATGGTCAGCAGGACCGCCAGCAATAAAGGCATGAACACCAAAACCACGTCCTTGAAAGACTTCAAAATCACCGCCAGCAGCACCGATATCATGACCACCGCCAGCACCGCCGCGTCGCCGACGGCGGCGACCACCACTTTCCCCGCCTCGAAGATAACGACGGGCGAGCCGCTGGCCTGGGGGGCCAGCTTGCGTACTGCGCCGACGAAACGGGCCAGCGCCTCCCTGTCCTTCATATTTTCCTTTGGGTAAACCTCGACTCGCGCCCTACCGTCGGCGGCGACATGGCGCTTTCTTAAGCTTTCGGGAAGAGTTTCGATGGAAATCGGTTCCGCCTCCAGAGATTGTTTCAGCATCAACAGCCGCCTCGGCAGGGACGACAACAACCGGTTTTCCAGATCGGCAAAGTCCGGCGCGGCGCGCAAAGCGTTGAGTAATCGTTTCGCTGCCGCTCCCTCTCCTTTTGCCGAAGCGGCCAGAAGCCGCAATTTGACGCCAAGAACTTCGAGAGAGGATTTGATTTCCTCCATCGTCGGCGCCGGAATCTGTTGCCGGCTAGCCAGGGCCGGCGACAGAAACAGGCCCATGATCCCGATAATGTCCAATTTCTCGTCCTGGCCGGTGGGAACGTAATCGTACAGGGTTATCGTCTCCTTCACTTGCTCGAGGCGGGCGAGCTTGGCGGCCAAATCCCGGGCTTCGTCCAGGTTTTTCGCGAGGACGGTGATGGAGTAAGGGCTGGTGCGGCTGTCATTCATGAGATCGAAAAGGGTGCTGACCGATTCCGTGCTCGGATCCTTCAGGTTCATGGGATCGAAATCAAAGCGGGCTTGCGGCAACAGGACGACGGCGGCCAAACCAAGGGCCAAGGCTCCCCAAAGGATAACGCCGGCATGCTCCAGAACCAAAGTCGACCCCGCGAAGCGACGCCGCCCAGCCCCTGTCTTCCTGGTCATGCCGGGCGGCATCAAGGTCAGAATGGCGGGAAGAACGGTCAGATTGGCGAAAAAAGCGATGAACATGCCGGTTCCGGCGATCAGCCCAAGTTCCGCCAGTCCCAGATAAGGCGTCGGCAGGAAGGAATAGAAAGCCATGGCCGCCGCCACGGCGGACAGGGTCAATGCTCCGCCGACGCCCTTCGCGGCGTAACGTAAAGACGCCGCGTGGGAAGCGGCCCGGTCGATTTCCTCTTTGTAGCGGAGGCCGAAATGAATGCCGAAATCGACGCTCAAACCAATGAACAGTACGGCGAACGCCACTGAAATCAGGGTCAGCTGACCGATGGCGGCAATGGCGAATCCGGCGGTCCAAATCAGGCCCATGATCAGGGTGGTCAGCGTCGCGACCACCAGACGCGGCGAGCGCAGACCGCCCAGCAACAATCCAATGACCAGAATCAGGGACAGGAAGGCGGCCAGACCCATGCCTTTCTCGACGGTCTTGAATTCTTCCTGGGACAACGCCGCCGAACCTGTCAAACGGACCCGGACACCATGGTCTTGATCCAACTTCAAGTCGGCGGCGATCCGCCGCAAGGCCCCCATGGCAGCGGTCGCCGGTTGCAGGGAGGTGAAATCGAGAGCGGGTTGGATTTGAATGAAACGTCTTGCCACCTCTTCCTCGTCACCGTTGCCCATCATCAGGCGCTGCCAGGAGAGATGACGGAATCGTCCCTCCGCCTGGGCCTCGATGACTTCGGCGATGGCGGTAAGCACCTTTTCGATCTCTATCGCGGTTCCGTCTTCCTTGAGAACCTCGTTGATGGCGAGCCCCAGCATCCGAAACAGGCCGCGCAAGGTTGGGTCGCGCCATAATGTGCCAAGGAAGGGTTGCGCCTCGGCCAGCCGGTCGCTGAGATCGGCCAGTTCATCCAACTCCATAAGCAACAGCCCGTTGCGGTGAAAAAAGGCTTCCCCCCTCAAATCGTAAATGCCGCCGAACAGCTCCGGTTTTTTCCGTAGCCGCGCCGTTAAAACAGCGGCCGCGTCGTCGGCGAGATCCGAAGTCTCGCCGTCGATGACGATGAGGATGTTGTCCGAGAACTGCGGAAAGGCCTTGCCGATCGCCCGGGATTGTTTGCGGTATTCCAATTCCGGCGACATCATGTCGGATAGATCGGTGTTGATGGCCATGTTGCTTTCCAAGTACACCGCGACCCCCAAGGTTACGGCTACCGAGACCAAAAGGACGGCGAGGGCAAACCGGCGAACCAGATCGACCCAACGGACTAGAATGCCGCGGTAGGCTTTGAAGACGATTTCAATCATGGCGTAGGCATTGTCTTTTGGCGGCGCTTATAGCCCTGTTGGTGGCTGCCGGACAAGGGTGCGCCCATTTGATACCACTTGACATGGCCGGATGCATACCGAAGGCGCCTATGGCCGGGAATGATCGTGCTTCGGCAGGCAATGAAGGGGCGCGGTCAACAGCGCCGATGGCGAGACTGTCAGTTCCTTCGCCGGCGTGCAAACCGTCAGCGCCGGGGACACACAAGCTTTCGGAAGAACCGCCGCCGATAACCTGGTATCGATCCTCA
>DASCOC010000189.1:0-22018 GCA_036011805.1 Rhodospirillales bacterium | reverse complement strand
CGCCGACCCCTTCGGGGCGCGGTTCTTTTACCCACTGGACGTCGTCCCGTCGTCGGTCATGATGCTTTGGCATCAATCCCTCCTAACTCCTTGCCAGCAAACAAAATAACACACGTCACAGTCGTCGCCATTTATGAGTCCGTGACCTAGACCAAAATCAACCCGGCGGTTGTGGGGGTGGAATGATTTAAAAGACGATGCAATTTGACTATGGTGACGATGAAACATCAGGCGACGAAGGAAATATCGGATAAAGGAGGTCCCCTATGCAATTGGAAGGCTCCTGCCATTGCCAAAAGGTGACGTTCCGCGTCAACGCGCCGCATCCCTATCCCTTTAACCAGTGCTATTGCTCGATCTGCCGCAAGACCGGCGGTGGCGGCGGCTATGCGATTAACATCGGCGCCGATGCCGAGGGTTTGGAGGTTTCGGGGCGCCAGCATGTTTCGGTGTATCACGCCCATATCGATGGCGCCGAAAGCCCGGCCGAGCGGCATTTCTGCCGCCATTGCGGCTCGGCGTTGTGGGTGTGGGATCCGCGCTGGGCGGACTTGGTGCATCCGTTTGCATCCGCCATCGACAGCGACTTGCCGGAACCGCCCGAGCGCGTGCATATCATGCTCGGCTCGAAGGCGTCCTGGGTCGACGCGCAGAGCGGCCCCGACGACCAGACCTTCGATGAATACCCGGAGGAAAGCCTGGCCCAATGGCACCAGCGCCTGGGGCTTGAGGGTTGAACGGGGGATGCGTTTTCGGGGTAAAATATCGGCTCAAGGAATGCGTGCTTCGAAGGTCCGCTTTCGGGGGGAAGGCGGATTTGCTTGGGTGATTTCCTGAACGAGAACCCCCATACCTATTTCCACCAGTGCGCTGGCCTTGGGCGTTCAGATGCCTCTCGTGATGGCCTTCTTGTTGTCAGCGTTCCGGCGTCCGTTTAATCTCTTTCGGTGCTGACCGACATTGATCCGCTTCAAGCCTTCGTAGCCGGCGCCGCCGTGGCGGGCTTGGTGGCGTTCGTGGTGATCGCCCTGCAACGCCAAAAACTGAATACCATTGAAACCGAACGCCAACGGCTTGAGGCGCTGGCCCTGAAGGCCAAGGAAATGCTGGCGGCGGCGCCGGACGGCCTGTTTCTCTGGGATCACGCCAATGGCGGCTTTACCTGTTCCCGGCGGTTGGCGGTGCTGCTCAATCTCAAGGACGGCATCCTGTCGCACTATGACGACCTGCGCGAGCGTTTCGAGGGCGAATCCCTGAAGACGCTGGAACAATGCGTGTCGCTGCTGCGCGGTGCGGGCACGCCGTTCGATGTGTTGTTGACCTCGGGCCGCCGCCGAATCCAGGCGATTGGCGGACGGGCTGAGACCGATGACGGCAACGTGCTGGCCGACATGGTGTGGATGCGCGATATCACCAGCACCGGGGACGCCGGTGTCGGGCGCCGGGTTTCCTCGATCAACACCTCGGGCCTGGAAGACCGCCACCTGACGGCGTTGCTGGACGCCATGCCCTTGCCGGTGTGGCTCAGGGATTCAAAACTATCGCTCGCCTTCATCAACCACGCCGCCCGCAATGTCGTTTCCGCCGACGCCGGCATGGCGGCCCGCGCCCGCCAACAACGGGGCACCGTCACCGAACGGATGCACGTCAACGCAAGCGGCGAGGACCGATTGTTAGAGGTTACGGAAACGCCGCTCGGCATCTTGGGCGGCGGCGACGCGAAAGACGGGGACGGCGGCGGCGAGGCCACCGGCGGCACCATCGGTTTTGCCATCGACCGCACCGAATCCGAAGTCAAGGAAGATGAGTTCGCGCGTTTAAACGCCGAACGCAACGCCGTTCTGGAAACCCTGGACACCGGCATCGCCATATTCGACGCCGACGCCAAGCTCCGGTTTTTCAATGCCGCCTACGCCACGCTTTGGGACCTGGAGCCCGATTGGCTGGCCGGTGAACCGGATTTGGGTGAAATCCTGGAACGGCTGCGTGAACACAGAAAATTGCCGGAACTGGCCGATTTCCGGGATTACAAGATGCGCCAGCTGGAACAATTCGAAACCCTGTCGAAGCCTTCCGAAGACCTCATGCATCTTCCCGACGGGCGCGCCATCAGGGCGCTGGTCAACCGCCAGGGCAAGGGCGGGCTGGTGTTTGTTTTCGACGATGTTTCCGACCGTCTCGACCTGGAACGGTCATTTAAATCCCTCAATGCGGTGCAGAAGGAAACCCTTGATAACCTGCATGAAGGCATTGCCGTGTTCGGCGCCGATGGCCGACTGCGGCTTTTCAATCCGGTGTTCATGGGCCTTTGGGACCTGGACGAAGCGGTGCTGGATGATGCCTTTCATGTCACCGACTTCGTCGACCACAGTCGCCAGCACCTTACCGTCGAAGGCGGCTGGGACGATTTAAGCTGGGGCGTGCACAAGGACAAGGTGGTCAACCGACTGATGAAGCGCGAGGCGACCACCGGAAAGCTGGAGCTGGCCAATGGCACGGTCATCGATTACGCCAACCTGCCGTTGCCGGACGGCGCCATGCTGTTGAGTTATCTGGACGTCACCGATACCGCCCAGGTCGAAACCGCGCTGCGCCAGCGCGCCGAGGCCTTAAGCGAGGCCGACAAGCTGAAAAACGAATTCATCGCCAGCGTGTCTTATGAAGTGCGCACGCCGCTGACCACCGTCATCGGCTTCGCCGATATGCTCGGCCAGGAATATTTCGGCAAGCTCAACCGCCGCCAGGCCGAATACGCCAAAGGCATTCTTGAGACCACCAACGGCCTGATGTCGGTGGTCGGCGATATCCTCGACCTCGCCTCCATTGAGGCCGGACGCTTGCAACTGGACCGCGATACGCTGGACGTGCATGAGCTTCTGGTGTCGGCCCTGAACCTGATCCGCGACCGGGCGCGAAAAAAAGATTTGAAGCTGGAATTCGACTGCCCGCCCGATATCGGCTGGATCGACGCCGATGCAAAACGGCTGAAACAAGTGATCTTCAATCTGCTCACCAACGCCGCCACCTTCACGCCGGAGCGCGGCACCGTTCGCCTGGAAGCCCGGCGCGAAGACGACGACTTAATCCTCACCGTTGCCGACACCGGCATCGGCATTCCCCAGGCCGACCGCGAACGGGTGTTCCAGCCGTTTGAACAGGGAAGCAACCTCCATGGCAGCACGGGGGCCGATAAAAGCGGTGCCGGACTGGGCCTCAGCCTGGTTCGCAACTTTATTGCCCTACACGGCGGCGATGTCGATGTGAAATCGCCGCCCGGCCGCGGCACCACCATCACCTGCCGGTTGCCGACCAAAAGACCGGATAGTGACTCTGAACCGGGAAACACCGCCGATGACGATGCCTGACAGGACCGCAAGCGGTGATGCCCCGGTAGTCGTTGATCTCACCGACGAGGCCGCCACCACCGGCCTTGCCGTCACGGTGGCGGGTGTTTCCAAGCCCGGAGACGTGATCGCGCTGTGGGGCGCGCTGGGGGCCGGCAAGACCGTCTTCGCCCGCGCCTTCATCAATGCCCGCGTCCGAACCCCGGAAGAGGTTCCGAGCCCGACCTACACCCTGGTGCAGACCTATGACGACGCCGGTGGCGGGGTAATTTATCATTTCGACCTGTATCGGATAGAAGATACCGGCGAATTGGAGGAACTGGGCATGGAGGAAGCCTTCTCAAGCGGCATCTCGTTGATCGAATGGCCGGACCGGATGCAGAACCTGTTGCCGGCCGACCGGCTCGACCTTTCGCTGAGCCAGCGCACCAACGAGGGGGCCGGGCGACGCCAAGCCGCCCTGAAAGGATTTGGCTCATGGACGGCCCGCCTCGAGGAACTGATGGAGAGGATCGGCGATGACTGAGCGGGACGCCGTCATCGACACTTTCCTTGCCGGCAATGGATGGGACGGCGCCAAGCGCAGCCCGTTGCCCGGTGACGCCTCGTTCCGCCGCTATCTACGCCTGACCCTGGGCGGCCGCAACGCCATGCTGATGGACGCCCCACCGCCACAAGAAAACGTTGATGCCTTCGTCGCCGTCGCCCGGCATCTGAAATCACTGGGGTTCAGCGCACCGGACATCTTCGCCAAGGATAAGGCCAACGGTTTTCTGATCATCGAAGACCTGGGCGACGAGACCTTTGCCCGGCTGCTGGCATCATCCAATGACACCATCGAAGCGGAACTGTACCAACTCGGCGTCGATGTATTGATCGAACTGCACAGAATTGAAACCCCCGGGGTGATGCCGCCGGGGCTCGAGGATTACGATGATGACAAGCTTCTCGACGAAGCCCTGTTGCTGGTCGATTGGACATGGCCGGCGGTGTTCGAAGATGACGCCGCCCCCGACGACGTGCGGGACGCCTACCGGAACGCCTGGCTTGCGGTCCTCAAAGGGCTCCACGGCCAACCGCCAACCCTGGTGCTTCGCGATTATCACGTCGATAACCTGATGATCCTGGACGGCCGTCAGGGCATCGCCCGGTGCGGGTTGCTGGATTTCCAGGACGCCGTCCGCGGGCCCCGGGCGTACGATCTGATGTCGTTGCTGGAAGACGCCCGCCGCGAAGTCGGCGATGACCTTAAGGACGCCATGCTGGACCGTTACCTTGACGCCTTCCCCGACCTCGGGCGGCCAGGGTTCGAGGCCGCCTTCGCCATCCTCGCCGCCCAACGCCACGCCAAGGTCATCGGCATTTTCACCCGGCTCAGCCGCCGCGACGCCAAACCCGCCTACCTTGTTCACCTCCCGAGGGTGTGGCGGCTGTTGGAAAACGCCCTCACCCATCCGGTTCTGGCCCCCGTAGCGGCCTGGTTCGACACGCACTTCACGCCCGATAAACGAGGCATCCCCTCACACCCGGAACCCACGGTATGACACCCAAAAAAACCCACACAATCCCGAAGACAGCCATGGTTTTGGCCGCCGGTCTCGGCACGCGGCTAAAACCGGTCACCGACACGCTGCCCAAACCGCTGGTCAAGGTCGATGAAAAAACCCTGATCGATCACGCCCTCGATCGCCTGGAGGCGGTCGGCGTCGGCGAGGTTGTCGTCAACACCCACTACCTGGCCGAACAGATGGAAGGACATCTGAAGGGACGAAAATCTCCGGCCATACAAATTTCCCATGAAGACGGCCTGCTCGATACCGGCGGCGGCATCGCCAAGGCGCTGCCGCTTCTGGGCGATGACCCCTTTTTCGCCGTCAATGCGGACGCCTTCTGGCTAAACGGTCCCTATGATGCGCTCCAGCGCATCGCCGACACCTGGGACGATGACGCCATGGACGGCTTGCTGCTGCTGCATTCCACCGTTGAGGCCTATGGCTATACCGGCCTGGGCGATTTCTGCGCCCCCTTCGGGGACGGCGTCGTGACCCGGCGTCAGGAAGGTGAAGTCTCGCCATGGCTGTACACCGGCATCCAGATGTTGCACCCACGGCTGTTCAAGGGTGCGCCGGACGAGGCTTTTTCCCTGAATGTTCTCTATGACCGGGCCATCGAAGCCGGGCGGCTCAACGGCGTCGTCCACGACGGCGAATGGTTCCATGTCGGCACGCCTCAAGGTTTGGAAGAGGCGGAAACCTATATGCATCTCCGTTACGCCGGCAAAGAACGGCGCTGAGGGAAGTCAACATGGCTCCGCAACCTGCCATGAAGACCGCGAAAGACGCGCCCCGGGTCTATAGCATTCCGGCGGGGCTGCCCTTTGTCGATGTGCTCGCTGCCGGTATCCGGGACCGCGTCGGCAACGAACCGCTGGCGTTGGCCGAGGTCACGGTGCTGGTGCCGACCAAACGCGCCCGGCGCAGCCTCACCGAGGCCTTCCTTCGCCAATCCGGCGGCCAGGCGCTGCTGTTGCCGCGAATGATCGCGCTCGGCGAATTGGACGAGGACGAGATTCTGTTTTCCGGCGGGCTTATTGGCGAAGACGTCGATACAGGCGGCCACGACCTAACCGTGCCAGAGGCCCTGTCGGGCCTGCAACGCCAGCTGATCCTGACCCGCATGGTCTTGGCCCGTGACGCCGAAACCAGTCCCGACCAGGCCGCTAATCTGGGCCTGGAACTGGCCCGGCTGCTGGACCAGATTCACACCGAACGTCTTGCCTTCGATGGGATGGCGGACCTGGTCCCCGGTGAATTCGCCGACCACTGGCAGGAAACCCTCACCTTCCTGAACATTCTGACCGACGCCTGGCCCAAGGTGCTGAAAGAAGAAGACGCCATTGACGCCGCCGAGCGCCGCAATCGCTTGTTCGAGGCGCTTGGCCGGGCCTGGACCGACAACCCGCCCCCCGGCCCCGTCATCGCCGCCGGATCGACCGGTTCGATCCCCGCCACCGCCGATTTGCTGGCCGTCGTCGCCAATCTTGACAACGCCGCCGTGGTCCTGCCCGGGCTTGATTTCGACACCGGCGCCGACGCCTGGGCCGCCTTGAAAGAGCATCACCCGCAATTCCTGATGGCGCGGCTGTTGGCGCATCTGGGCGCAGTGCGTGAAGAGGTAAAACCTTGGCAAGCGCCGGGCTTCGAAGCCGAACAATCGGCGCGGGCGCGGCTTATTCATGCCGCCCTTGTTCCCGCCGGGGCAGAGGACGCAACCTTGCCCGGCAAAAAGGAAATGAAGGAGGCGCTCGACGGCATCGCCCGCATCGATTGCCCGACGCCGCGCGAGGAAGCCGCCGTGATCGCCCTGATCATGCGCCAAACCCTTGAGACGCCTTCGAGGACCTGCGCCTTGGTAACGCCGGACCGGGGACTGGCCAGGCGGGTGGCGGCGGAATTGGCGCGGTGGGATGTGGAGGTCGATGATTCCGCAGGGCTGCCCCTGGCCCAGACCCTACCCGGTGCATTTCTGATGCTGACGGCGCGGATGCTCGCCGACGATCTGGCGCCGGTATCGCTGCTGGCGGCCTTAAAGCATCCGCTGGCGGCTGGCGGGATGGCGACGGGCGCTTTTCGCGCCTTGACGAGATTGCTGGAGGTCGAACTTCTTCGCGGCCCGCGCCCGGCGCCGGGGATCAAGGGATTGCAGGCGGCCGCCAAGGTCGACAACAAAGCCGGGCCGGAACTGAGAGAATTTCTTGATCGTCTGCACACCCTGATCGAACCGTTTGCCAAAGTAATGGACGCAAGCGCCAAAAATTTCACCGATATCCTGACCGCCCACATCCACATGGCCGAAGCGATGGCCGAAGACGATAGCATTGATGGCGCATCCAGGCTGTGGGCCGGAGACGCCGGTGAAGCGGCGGCCAACTTCGTCGCCGATTTGAACAACGCCGGCGGCACCCTTGACGCCGTCACCGGCGCCGATTACCCGGCATTGCTGGAAACCCTGATGGCGGGAAAGATGGTGCGGCCGCGCTTCGGCCGTCATCCGCGCTTGCATATCTGGGGCCTGTTGGAGGCGCGGCTGCAACAGGCCGACGTGATGATTTTAGGCGGCCTCAACGACGACACCTGGCCGCCCGAGGCCAAAGCCAGCCCGTGGATGAGCCGCCCGATGATGGCCAAATTCGGCCTGCCCGCACCGGAACGCCACATCGGCCAGACGGCGCACGACTTCGCCCAAGCCTTTGCCGCCCCCGATGTGGTGCTGACCCGATCCGTTCGGGTCGACGGCACGCCCCAGGTGGCGTCGCGCTGGTTATTGCGGATCGACAGCGTGCTCGAGAAAAACGGGTTCGAGGCCGGCTTCGCCGCGCCGGCGCCCTGGTTGGCGTGGGTCCAGGCGCTGGATAAGCCGGACCGAAGCCGCGCGGTATCCGAGCCGAGGCCGGCACCGCCGCTCGATGCCCGGCCCCGGCAATTGTCCGTCACCCAGGTCGAACACTGGTTCCGCGATCCCTACGCCATTTACGCCCGCCATATTCTGGGCCTAAAACCCTTACAACCCATCGATTCTGAGCCGGGGGCGGCGGACCGGGGCATCATCATTCACGACGTCCTGCACGAATTTCTCGAACGCACCCGCGACGCCCTTCCCGCCGATGCCGAAAAGCGGCTGCTTGAAATCGGCCGCGAGGTTTTCAAACAAGCCCAGGTACCGCCCGGCGTCGAGGCCTTCTGGTGGCCCCGGTTCGAGCGCATCGCCGCATGGTTTATTGGCTACGAAAAAGACCGGCGCGAGGCCGGTTTCCGCAACCTGGCCGGGGAAATCAAGGGCCGCTTGAAGTTGGAGGCCCCCGCAGGACCGTTCACCCTGACGGCGAGGGCCGACCGCATCGACCACCGCGCCGATATCGGGCTGGCGGTGATGGATTACAAGACCGGGCAGCCGCCCTCGGCGGCCCAGGTGGAAACACAGTTCTCGCCGCAACTACCGCTGGAAGCGGCCATCGCCCAGGCCGGCGGGTTCGAAAAACTGTCCGCAGACGGGGTCGCGCAACTGGTCTACCTGTCGCTTTCCGGGGGCAAAAAGCCCGGCGAGGAAAAGGTGCTCAAGCTCGATGTCGCCGAAACCATTGACAACACCCTCAAAGGCCTTGGCGACCTGATCGCCCAATACGACGACCCCGACATGCCCTACTTGTCGCAACCCCGGCCGATGCTTTTAAAGTACACCGGCGATTACGACCATCTGGCCCGGATTCTGGAATGGCGCGGGCGGACGGAAGACGGCTCATGAGCAAACAGCCTACTCTGCCCCCCACCCAGCCCCCTGGGCCCCCCACCCAGCCCCCTGGCCACACCGGTGCCCAGGTCACTGCCGCCGACCCGACGCAATCGGTCTGGGTGTCGGCCAACGCCGGCACCGGCAAGACCCATGTCCTGATCGAGAGAATTCTGCGGTTGCTGGTCGCCGGAACCCCGTCCAACCGTATTTTGTGCCTGACCTTCACCAAGGCGGCGGCCGCGGAAGTCGCGACCCGGCTGAGCACCCGGCTCGGCCATTGGGCGGCCATGGACGGTAACACCCTGGAGGCAAACCTAAAGGCGTTGTTGAACAAGGCACCATTGGAAGAGGAAACGGCGCGGGCGCGTTCCTTGTTCGCCCGGGTGCTGGAAACACCGGAAGGAATCCGGGTCCGCAACCTGCATTCGTTCGCCGAATCCCTGTTGAGCCGCTTCCCGGTGGAGGCCGGACTGGCGCCGCACTTTTCCGTCATTGATGAACGCCGTGCCTCTGAGCTTCGCGCCGAGGCCCGTGACCGGCTGTTGACCGGCGGCGGCGCGGAGGGAAAAAGCGTTCGCGCCGCGCTCAACCATCTGGCCGGGCTGATCAACCAGGACCAATTCGCCGATGTCATGCGGGAACTGGACGACAAGCGCGCCCAGTTCAAGCGCCTGGTTGCTGACCGGGGCGGGCATCAGGGCCTGATGGCCGCCGTTCGCCGGACCCTCGGCCTCGACGCGGAAGAAACTGCGGTTAGCGTCCTTGATGCCGCCGCCGGCGATAACGCCTTCGACCATCCCGGACTTACCAACGTGCTCGACGCCCTTTCCGAGGGAACCCAGGGCGACAAGGACCGGGCCGAAATCATCCGGGACTGGCTTGCCATGACCCCGGAAAGCCGCGCAGGGGAACTGGCGGGCCCTTATGCCGATGTCTTTATCACCAAGGACCAGACGCCCCGAAAAACGATCATTACCGCCGCCGCGAAGAAAGCCGACGCCGGCGCGGAAGATATCCTTAAGGTAGAACAGGAACGCTTGCTGGCCGTGGTCCAACGCTTGCGCGCTTGCGCCATGGCGCAGGCGACGGAATCGCTGCTGATCGTCGGCGAAGCCCTGTTGGCGGCCTATGAGCGCATCAAACGCACCCGTGCGCTGTTGGATTACGACGACCTGATCGAAAAAGCGCAAGCCCTGCTGTCGCGCGGCGGCGGTGTCTCCTGGGTGCATTACAAACTCGACGGCGGCATCGACCATATCCTGGTCGATGAAGCCCAGGACACCAGCCCCGAGCAATGGCAGATCATCGCGGGCCTAACCGGGGAATTCTTCACCGGCCTCGGCGCCGGAGACCAAGACAGGCCGCTGGAGCGAACGGTGTTCGCCGTCGGCGACGAAAAGCAGTCCATTTACAGCTTCCAGGGCGCCGAGCCGGCACGGTTCGGCGCAATGCGTGATCACTTCCGCGCGCAGGCGTTTTCGGTGGACTCGGGTCTGCCGGAGGTCGAATTGGCGGTGTCCTACCGCTCTACGGCGGCGATCTTAAGCACCGTCGATGCCGTGTTCGGCTTTGAGGCCGCCGCCGATGGCCTGACCTGGGAAGGCAAGCCCATTCACCACCATTCCAACCGCCAAGGCCAGGGCGGGCTGGTCGAATTGTGGCCGACGCTGAGCCCGGAAGAAGCGCCGGACACCCGTCCCTGGGACGCGCCCCTGGACCAAATCGGCCAGCAAAGCCCGCCGGCGCGGCTGGCCGAAAGAATCGCCGAAACCATCGAGGCGATGTGGCGGGGCAAGGAGATCCTGGAGTCCGCCGCACGGCCTATTGTACCCGGCGATATTATGATCTTGGTGCGCACCCGCGGCGCCTTCGCCGACATCATGGTGCGCGCCCTGGAACGCCGGGGCATTCCCGTCGCCGGACGCGACCGGCTGAAGCTGATGGACCATCTGGCGGTCATGGACCTGATGGCGGTCGGCCATTTCGCGCTGCTGCCCGGCGACGACCTGACCCTGGCCAGCGTGCTGAAGGGGCCGTTTTTCGAATTCGATGACCAGATGCTGTTCGTTCTCGCCCACCGGCGCCCGGGGACGCTGTGGCAGGCGTTGCGCGACCGCCGCGACGAAAGACCGGAATTTGCCCAAGCCGAACAGAAACTGTCATCGCTGCTGGCCGCCGCCGACAGCACCCCGCCCTATGAATTCTATGCCCGCTTGTTGGAAGCCGGCGGCGGACGGCGTGACCTGCTCGCCCACTTAGGCCCGGAAGCGGGAGAACCCGTCGATGTGTTCCTGGGCCTGGCGCTCGATTTCGAGCGTGACCACGTCGGCTCCCTGGAAGGTTTCCTGTATTGGCTGGAACGCGGCGAAACCGACGTCAAACGCGAGATGGAACGCGGGCTGAACGAAGTCCGGGTGCTGACCGTCCACGGCGCCAAGGGGCTTGAATCGGAAATCGTGTTTCTTCCCGACACATGTTCCATGCAGGGCGCGCAACTGGCCCCCCGCCTGCATTGGCCGGACGATAGCGACGACAGCCCCGGCGCGGTGATCTGGCGGACCTCCAAGGATGAAGAAGAAGCCGTCACCAAACGTCTTCACGAACAGGCCAAGGAAGAAGCGCGGCGGGAATATCGGCGGCTTCTGTACGTCGCCATGACCCGCGCCCGCGACCGCCTGTATATCGGCGGCTGGGAAGGCAAGAACGGCCGCCCCGAAGGGTGCTGGTATGATCTTATGGAACCGGCCATCCAGGAAATTGCCGAGGAAATTGAGCTGCCGACGGGCGAGGTGGTGTGGCGTTTATCGAATCCCCAGGAAACCGGGCACGATGGCACCGGCGCGGTGGCGGAACTGGCACCGGCCCTGGAACCCGCCCCCGATTGGGCACTAAGCCCGCCGCCGCCGGAACCGGAACCGGCCCGACCGCTGGCCCCCAGCCGTCCTTCAGGGGACGAGCCCGCGGTGATATCACCCCTTAGCGATGATGACGGGGCGCGGTTCAAACGCGGGCTGTTGGTGCACCGTCTATTACAAAGCCTGCCCGGCCTTGCCGCCGTGGACCGTGAGGCCCGGGCAAAGGCGTTTTTGGCCCGCCCGTCGCTGCAACTGGAGCCCAAGCAACAACAGGAACTGTTGGCGGAGACCCTGGGCGTCTTGGACGACCCGGACTTTGCCGGGCTGTTCGGCCCCGGCAGCATCGCCGAAGTGCCGATCACCGGCATCGTCGGCGATGCTGAGACCGGGCCAGGGGATACCAGACATGTATTGTCCGGCCAGGTCGACCGCCTTTTGGTCACCAAAGACGCCGTCACCGTTATCGATTTCAAGACCAACCGGCCGCCGCCGGAAACCGAATCGGAGGTCGCCCCTGCCTACCTGCGCCAGATGGCGGCCTATCAGGCGGCGCTTCGCCAAGTCTATCCGGGGAGGCCGGTGCGCGCCGTCTTGTTGTGGACATTGGGCCCCCGGCTGATGCCCTTGAGCGACGAAATTTTAGCGGCCCACGCACCTTGACGGGGAACCGGGCCGTCCCTATTTTCAACGCTACCGCTTACCAAAAATCCTTTGATGGGACCAAAAATGCAAAAACACGTCAGCGATGATAGCTTCGATGCCGATGTCCTGAAGTCGGAAGGCCCGGTGCTTGTCGATTTTTGGGCGGAATGGTGCGGACCGTGCAAACAGATCGCGCCGGCGCTTGAAGAACTGGCGGGGGAAATGGGCGACCGGATGACCGTGGCCAAGCTCAATATCGATGAAAACCCCTCGACGCCTTCCAAATACGGTGTCCGGGGCATCCCCACCTTGATCCTGTTCAAAGACGGCGAGGTCGCGGCAACCAAGATCGGGGCGATTCCCAAAAGCTCGCTGGAGGCGTGGCTCGAAGAAGTCCTCTAAGCGTTATTTTCAAGCAAATGCGTCGTCGCGGATGGTTCCATCCGCTCGGGATTTGCTGTTAAGCCGTTTCCAACTTCAATTCGCCCAGGGCCTGTCGAATGACGGCGACCGAGCTTGTCAGCGCCAATCCCGCGATCACCATGCCGACGGCCAAATCCGGCCATCCGGTGCTCATAGCCCAAACACCACTGGCGGCGAGGATCACGGCGATGTTGGCGATGGCGTCATTGCGCGAGCACAGCCACACCGAGCGCATGTTGCTGTCGCCCTGGCGGTAACCATATAACAGCCCCGCCGAGATCACGTTGGCCAGCAACGCCATTGCCCCGATACTTCCCATGATGGCGAAATCCGGCAGCGTCCCCCGGGCCATGTGATACACCGTATTCCCGAGCACCCAGATGCCGAAACCGCCCATGGTCAGCCCCTTGACCATCGCGGCTGCGGCCCGCCAACGGATGCTCATGCCGAGCACGATCAGGGTGATGGCGTAGGTCGCGGAATCGCCCAGGAAATCCAGCGCGTCGGCCTGTAAGGCCACCGATTTTCCCCACACGCCGGCGGTCATTTCGATCACGAACATGGATGCGTTGATCACCAGCACCGCCCACAACACCCGCCGGAAGGGGCCGGTGGCGGGACCGAGGTCGGCGCAGCAATCGTTTTTGACCGTCATGGCCTTAGCCGCCTTACCAATCGTTGCGAAGTTGCCTCAGCTTCAGGAACACCGTCTTCGGGTCCGGCGCGTCGCCAATATCGGGGAAAACGTCGCGCAGCGCACTTATCACCGACGGGCTATGCAGCCGGAAGAAGGTGTTGATCTCTTTTTCCAGGCCGAGGGTGGTGACCATGGCGTCGGCCGGGTCCTGGGCGGCGGTTTCGTTAAGCAAGGTTTTGGCGCGCGCGTTATCGGGTTCGCGGTCGAGGGTAAATTCCAGGTTGTTGGAGAGGTAGTCGTGGCCCGGATAAATCAGGGTGTCATCGCCCAAGCCCGCCAATTGGCTGGCGAAGGTGTCGAACAGTTCTTCCGGGTGGCCGCCGCCCGTGCAGTTGCCGGCGCCGGCGTTAAACAGGGTATCGCCGCAAAACAACGCCGGCTGCTCGGTGTGCGACAGGATGCAGATATGGCTCATGGTGTGGCCGGGGGTGTCCAGGCATTCCAATTCGACGGTGTTGCCGACGGTGATGACGTCGCCGGCAGCCAAGCCCCTGTCGATGCCCGTTATGCTTCCCTTGGCGCCGGCATGGGCCAACAACTTGGCCCCGGTCGCCTGGATGACGGCGCCGTTGCCGCCGGTGTGGTCGTGGTGTTCATGGGTGTTGAGTACCTGGGTGATTTCCCAGCCCTTATCCTTGGCCGCGCCCAGGCACTTTTCATGGTCCAGGGGATCGATGGCCATGGCTTCGCCGGTGTCGGGGCAGACAATCAGGTAATTGAAGTTCCGGTACGCGTTGCCGGTCCAGACTTGCTCAACGATCATCGCCGTCTCCTGTTGTTATAATCTGGAGTCTAAACCGGTCTAGCCGTTTTCCGCCAGCACCTTTCCGGCCAGATACAGCGAGCCGGTGATCAGGATGCGGCCGGGGCCGGGCTGGTCCCGGACGATTTCCGCCAACGCCGAGCCGACGCCGTCCAAAGGTTTCGCCGCCACGCCTAGGCTTGTCGCCCGGGCGGCCAGGGCTTCAGCGCTCAGGCTATTGGGCTCGCCGGGGATGGTGACGGTGCGAAGCGATGTAATGCGGTCCTTGAACGGCGTCAGGAAGGCGGCCGGGTCTTTGCTGCCCAGCATGCCCATGACCAGATGCAGCGGGGCTTCTTCTTCCCCAGCAAGCCAATCGCCAATGGCCTCACCGGCGGCTTGGTTGTGGCCGCCGTCGAGCCACAGTTCCTGGTCCGGCCTCAGAATCCCTACCAATTCCCCGGTTTGCAAATGTTGAAGCCGCGCCGGCCAGTCGATGTTGGCAAACCCTTCGGTGAGCGCGTCATCGGAGACCGTGACCCCTTGCAGGTTTTCCAGCGCCGCCGCCGCAATGCCGGCGTTGCGGACCTGGTGTGGTCCGGCCAAGTTAGTCCGGGGCAGATCGCGCCCGCCCCAATCGCGGCCTTGGACGAGAAGCGGCGCGCCGACGTCGGCGGCTTTCTGTTCGATCACCGCCAGGGCGTCGGGTTGTTGTTGGCCGAGCACGCAAGCCACGCCGGGTTTGAGGATGCCCGCTTTTTCCGCGGCGATGGCGGCAAGTGTATCGCCCAGGAACTGCTGGTGGTCCATGGATACCGGCGTGATGATGGTCAGCGCCGGGGCGGCAATCACGTTGGTGGCGTCGAGCCGCCCGCCGAGCCCCGATTCCAGCAGCACCACATCCGCCGGCATTCTGGAAAACGCCAATATCGCCGCCACCGTGGTGATCTCAAAAAAAGTAATTTCCTCACCGGCGTTGGCCGCTTCGCATTCTTCCAGAAGCTCTTGCAGTGCCGCGTCACCGATCAGCGCACCGCCTAAGCGAATGCGTTCGTTGAACCGGATCAGGTGCGGCGAGGTGTGAACATGGACCGTGTAATCCGCCGCCTCCAAAGCGGCGCGCATCATCGCAATCACCGAACCCTTGGCATTGGTGCCTGAGACGTGAACGACCGGGGGCAGCGCCTGGTGCGGTTTACCGAGCCTGGCCAACAGCCTGAACACCCGGTCCAGGCTGAGGTCAATCAGCTTCGGATGCAGCCGCGTTAATCGATTGAGGATGGGGTCGGTATCAGGAGTTTTACCCACGGATCAGCAGTCTGCCTGAAGGGCTCAGCCCTTTTCGGGCTTGCCGGGGTTATGGATGTTGGGAACGCCCCCAGGGACATTACCGTCGGCATCCAGCATCGGCAGGACATGCGCCGGCGGGGTCTGGTTCTTGAGCAGCGACAGCACCCGGCTCAGGGCGTCGCGAAGCTCGGCCCTGGGCACGACCATGTCGACCATGCCGTGTTCAAGCAGGTATTCCGAGCGCTGGAACCCTTCCGGCAGCGTCTCGCGGATGGTTTGTTCGATCACCCGGGCGCCGGCGAATCCGATCACCGCGCCCGGTTCGGCAATGGCGATATCGCCGAGCATGGCGAAAGACGCCGACACACCGCCGGTGGTGGGATCGGCGAGGACGACGATATACGGCAGCCCGGCGTCGCGGACTTCTTCGACGGCGATGATGGTACGCGGCAATTGCATCAACGAGTGGATGCCTTCCTGCATGCGCGCGCCGCCGGACGACGGCACCACGATCAGGGCGGAGTCCTGAACCACGGCCAGGCGCGCCGCCGTCAATAATCCCTCGCCGACGGCGACCCCCATGGAACCGCCCATGAAGGAAAAGTCCAGCGCCGCCACGACGACGCCGATGCCGCCTATTTTGCCGTGCGCGACGACCAAGGCATCGTCGCTACCGGTTTTATCGCGGGATTCCTTGAGGCGGTCGGTGTATTTACGCCGGTCGCGGAACTTCAACGGGTCCTCAACCGTCGGCGCCGTTTCAACCTTCTGAAAGGCGCTGTCGTCGAACAGCATCTGCAGGCGCTTCAGCGCGCTAACGCGCATGTGGTGGCCGCAATGCTGGCAAACGTGAAGGTTTTTATCGAGATCCCGATGAAAGATCATCTGCGTGCATTCGGGGCACTTATGCCACAGGTTTTCGGGGATATCCTTGCCGCCGCCGACCAATTTCTGCAGTTTGGGTCGAACAAAATTCTTGAGCCAGTTCATCGGTGGGTCCTATTAGCCGTTAGGTTATGGTCCTGGCGGGAGCGGCTTTGGTCCAGGGCTAGAAGGCGGGGGCGCCGTGGTGCCGACCACCACAAGCCATTGCCGACGACGATCCTGGGCCAAATGCGTCCCGTCCCGGCGGGATATGGCGAAATTCGCCCGTTTTCGCGTCCTTCGTCCTCGAATATGCTCAGCATGTCCTTCGTCCTCACTCCTAAAACCGAACGAATTTCGCTCATACCAGGTCCCATAAGCTAACGGCCAATAGGACCTAAGCCACCTTTTTCCCGGTTCCGCGCACGCCCGCGGCGAGGTCCGCCACCAGCTCCAGCAGCTTCGCCGCCAGGCCCGGCTTAGGGCTTCCCTCGGCGTCCAGGTTGGCGGCGATAATATCCACCAAGGCCGATCCGACGACGGCGGCGTTGGCGACGGATGCAATCTCGGCGGCCTGATCCGGAGTCTTGATCCCGAAGCCGACGCCGATGGGCAGATCGGTATGCCGGCGAATTCGTTCGACGGCGGACTCAATATCGGCGATGTCGGCCGAACGGGTACCGGTGATGCCGGTGATGGATACGTAATAAACAAAGCCGGAGGCGCGTTCCACCACCACCGGCAGGCGGGCGTCGTCGGATGTCGGCGCGGTCAGGAAGATAAAATCAATCCCGGCGGCGCGGGCCGGTTTCCAAAGCTCATCGACTTCTTCCGGCGGCAGATCGACGATGATCAGACCATCGATGCCGGCGGCCTTGGCGTCGGCAATGAAGGCGTCGGTGCCGTGAATGTAAATGGGGTTGTAATAACCCATCAGCACCACCGGCGTCTCAAAGTCCCGTTTCCGGAACTCGGTGACCAGGGCCAGGGTCTTTTTCAGCGTCATGCCGCCTTTCAGCGCCCTGAGCGAGCTCGCCTGGATCGCCGGGCCATCGGCCATGGGGTCGGAAAACGGCATCCCCAATTCGATCAAATCGGCGCCGGCCTCGGCCAGGCCGAAAAGGATGTCGCGGGATGTGTCCAGGTCCGGATCACCGGCGGTGAGGAAGGTAACCAGGCCGCCCCGGCCTTCGGCTTTGAGCGCTTCGAAGCGCCCCGCGATACGAGATTCGATGCGGCTCATTCCGACACCTCGACGCCGAGCATCTTGGCGACCGTGAACACATCCTTGTCGCCGCGGCCGCACATGTTCATTACCATCACGTGGTCCGGCGGCAGATCGCCGAGGATTTTCCCGACATGGGCGAGCGCATGGCTGGGTTCCAGGGCCGGGATAATGCCTTCCATTTTGGTGCACAGCTGAAAGGCATCCAGCGCCTCATTGTCGGTCACCGATACGTATTCGACCCGGCCGTTGTCAAACAGCCACGAATGTTCCGGCCCGATGCCGGGATAGTCGAGCCCGGCGGAGATCGAATGGCCGTCCAGAATTTGGCCGTCTTCGGTCTGCAACAGGTAGGTCCTGTTGCCATGCAGCACACCGGGCTTGCCGCCGGTCAACGACGCGCAATGCTCGCCGGTCTCGATGCCGTGGCCGGCGGCCTCGACGCCGATGATGCGGACGTCTTCGTCGTCTAGGAAGGGGTGAAACAGGCCCATGGCGTTAGAGCCGCCGCCGATGCAGGCAATCAGGCTGTCAGGCGTCCGGTCTTTGCCCTCAAACTCTTGGATTTGCTCGCGCACTTCATTGCCGATGACGGCCTGGAAATCGCGGACCATGGCCGGATAGGGGTGCGGTCCGGCGACGGTGCCGATGATGTAGAAGGTGTCATCCACATTCGTCACCCAATCGCGCAACGCCTCGTTCATGGCATCCTTGAGGGTTCCGGTGCCGGTGGTGACGGGCACGACCTCGGCGCCCAGCAGCTTCATGCGGAAGACGTTCGGCGCCTGGCGTTCGATATCGGTCTCGCCCATGTAGACGACGCAGGGCAGCCCGTACAACGCGGCCACGGTGGCGGCGGCGACGCCGTGCTGGCCGGCGCCGGTTTCGGCGATAATGCGGGTCTTGCCCATGCGCCGGGCCATCAGGATCTGGCCGATGGTGTTGTTGATCTTATGGGCGCCGGTGTGGTTGAGCTCGTCGCGCTTGAAATACAGCTTGCCGCCGCCGAAATGCTCGGTCAGGCGCTTGGCGAAATACAGCGGCGACGGCCGGCCGACGTAATGTTTCATCAGGTGATGGAATTCATCCCAGAACGCCGGATCGTCGCGCGCGCCATCCCATGCCTTTTCCACCGCCAAAATCAACGGCATCAGCGTTTCGGCGACGAAGCGCCCGCCAAAAATGCCGAAATGTCCGGCTTCATCGGGACCGGCGCGATAGGTGTTCAATTTCGTCATTATCTTCTCTGGGTTTGACCTGGTGAATTGCCCGCCGCCTAATTAACCTTAAAAGCGCCCTTAAAAACAGGTTTTTTGTCGGCTATTTCCGCCCTTAGAGGCTGTTCGCCGCAGCCAGGAAGGCGCGGATTTTGTCGAGGCTCTTGACCCCCGGCGCATCTTCGACCCCGGACGAGACATCGACCGCCATGGCGCCGCTGGTTTTTACAGCAATGGCCAGGTTTTCCGCCGTCAAGCCGCCGGCCAGCATCCACGGTTTTTGGGCCGAATTGTCTTTCAAGAGGCTCCAGTCAAATGCCTCGGCGTTGCCGCCGGGCCGGGTGGCGTCTGCAGGCGGCTTGGCGTCGAACAGGAAGCGGTCGGCGACGTCTTCATAATCGGCGGCGGCGATCACATCATCGGCGGCGGCTATGGGCAGCATCTTCATCACCGGCAGACCGAAGCGTTCGCGGATGTCCTGCACCCGTTCGGGTGTTTCCTGGCCGTGCAGCTGAAGCATGTCGATGCCGGCGGTGGCGGCGATATCGGCCAGCAGCGCATCATCGGCGTCCACGGTCAGGCCGACGCGAAGTACGCCGTCGGGCACGCTGCCGGTCAACAGGGCGGCCTCCTCGGGGGTAAGATGGCGGGGCGAAGCCGGGAAAAAGACAAACCCCACCATCGCCGCGCCACCGTCAACGGCGCAGGCCACGGCGGCGGGGTCCGACAACCCGCAGATTTTAACGGAGATGGTCATAGTTCATCGGCGATGCGCCGGGCCGCAATCGCCGGGTCATCGGCGCCGGTAATGGGGCGGCCGATGACCAGGTAATCGGCGCCCAAAGCAACCGCTTGCGACGGTGTAACGATGCGTTTTTGGTCGTTGGCGGCGGCCCATTCGGGGCGTATACCCGGCACCACCAGCTTGAAATCATCGCCTAAGTCCGCGCGCAGGGTTTCGGCCTCCAGGGCGGAGCAAACGACACCGTCGATACCACTGTCCTTCGCCAGGTTGGCTAAGCGCTGGACTTGGGTCCCCGCCGTGTCCGGGATACCGGCGGCGGCCAAGTCATCGTCTCCCATCGACGTCAACACCGTCACCGCCAACACCAGCGGCCTTTCGGGGGCGTTTCCGGCCGCATCAACGGCGGCCCGCATCATCGCCCCGCCGCCCGACGCATGAACGTTCAACATGAACGGTTTCAACGCCGTTGCCGCCTTGACCGCGCCGGCAACGGTCGCCGGGATATCATGAAACTTGAGGTCCAGGAACACCGGCAGGCCCAATTCACTAACGGCCTTAACGCCGTCAGGCCCGAGGGCTGTAAAGAATTCCTTGCCCACCTTAACCCCGCCGATCAGCCCTTTCAGGTTTCGGCCCAGGGTTAACGCGCCCTCAAGATCGGTGGTATCGAGAGCGACAAAAATTCTATCGGACGGTTTCACCGGCTTTCACCCCTTTCCAGCAATCGGGCGGGTTATAGCCCTAAGGCCGCAGGAACGCCAGCAGAGCGGCAAAGAAAAGATATCAAGCCGCGGGCGGCAAGGAAGGAATATTACGGTCGGCGTCTTCGGTCTCCGACAGCAAGCTTTCGATGCGGTTCTCGGCGGCGGCGAGGTCCCGTTCGGCCTGGTCGGCGCGCCGCGCTTCGGCACGCGCCCGGGACCGGGTCCGGCCGGCCGAAAACCAGGCGATCACCCCGCCGGCGATGAACCCGGCAAGCATGCAGACAAGGGCAATCAAATACACCGGCACCGACGCCGACACGACATCAAAGGGCCACAGGTCCAAGCCTACGTCGGTTCGGTTATTGACGGAAAAAATGATGATTGCCGCCGCCAGAGGGACAACGATGATCCAGTAGAAAACCTTGGCCACGGAGGTCGATCCTTGTTGAGCCTTACCAGCCCGGCCTTATCGATCCCGCCTTACAAGCAGGGGGCCGGTGAAAAACGCCTAACTTCCGCTGTTCAATTTATCGCGGAGTTGCTTGCCGGTCTTAAAATACGGGATGAACTTCTCAGAAACCTGCACCGATTCACCGGTCCGCGGGTTGCGTCCGATCCGGGCGCCGCGCTGTTTTACCGAAAACGCGCCAAATCCGCGCAATTCAACACGGTCGCCGACGGCCAGCGCATTGGTAATTTCGTCAAAAATTGTGGTTACGATGCGCTCGACGTCCCGCTGATAAAGATGCGGATTCGACGCGGCAAGCCGTGCTATCAATTCAGACTTGGTCATGCCACCTTTCCCCCCTTTGCGATGGGTATACGAATGTTTCGCCTGTTTCGCCGCCGCGACATCTTCGGCGGGGCCGAAATCACCACCGTACCCCCTAAAGAGCATGGTCGGACTACGCTACCAGAGGTTAGGTTGCCAAAGGGAGATCACGCCGTCAAGACTAAGTCTTTCAGAAAACAGAACTTTTCCGATCTTGGAATCGAGCAAATCACGCCAAGTTTTGATGTCATCGACCACTTTAACGTCCTTAATCGGCAGGTCATCGGCGATTTTATGGGTTTCAGCCAGCCATTTGCGCACTTCCGCCTCGGCGCCGATGGCATCGACAAGCCCGTTCGCCAACGCCTGGCGGCCACTAAAAGCCCGGCCGTCTGCCAATTTTAGCACCTTTTCCTTGGACATGGAGCGGCGTTCCGACACCAAGGAGACAAACATATCAAAGAAGTCGGCGACCAGTTCCTCCGTCACCTTGCGGGCTTCCGGCGAAAAATGTTCCATGGGATTGGGCTGCGCCTTCAACGGCGCACTTTTGATGATGATCGGCTTAACGCCGACTTTATCCATCAAATCGTTGATATTGGCGGTTTGTAATAGAACACCGATAGAACCCGTCAACGTCGATGCCCTGGCGACGATGTGATCGCCGGCTAACGCCGACATATAGCCCGCCGACGCCGCCGTTGTCCCCATCATGACGACCACCGGCTTTTTCTCGGCAACCTTGCGAAGCGACTGGTATACCGCCTCGCCACCGACATAGGTGCCACCGGGGCTGTCGATTTTGACGACCAGCGCCTTGACCTTATCGTCTTTGGCGACGCCTTTAAGGGCTTCGTCACGGGTTTGGTCGTCGATGATGATACCGGCGATGGTGATCCGTGCGATGTGGTCTTTCGAGCCGACCAAATCAAACCGTCCGACCGCCGCGATGACGGCGGCAACGACAGCGGCAATGCCCAGCACCCGCCAAAAGACAAGGCGCCTTTTCAGGCGGCGTCTTTCAACAACTTGATCCGCGTCGAGAGACATCTGGCATTAATCCTTAAAAAATGCTGCGGATTATTTTTTATCCGCCGCCTTATCTTTTGCCGGGGCCTTGGCGGGAGCCTTTTTCTTGGTCTCTTTCTTTTCCGCCTTATCCGCGTCCTTGTCCCCGGCTTTGGCCTTGGCTTTGGCCTTGGCGGGGGC
>DASCOC010000188.1:0-3548 GCA_036011805.1 Rhodospirillales bacterium | reverse complement strand
CCTTGATTTATATGGTAGGCGCTGAGGGATTCGAACCCACGACCCGCTGATTAAGAGTCAGCTGCTCTACCAACTGAGCTAAGCGCCCCTAAGAGGGCAGCGATATACCAGACGGCCCCGACTTTGTCGATAAACCTTTGTCGATAAATGCTTAGCGGCGCGCAGCGGCCCGCTTCACCCGTCGTCGGCGGCGCCACGGCGGCCGATCATCACGTCCCGGTGCACCCATATCCCCATCAACAGGCCGAAACCGAACAGCAACGTCAGCATCGCCGTGCCGCCGTAGGATATGAGCGGCAACGGCACCCCGACAACCGGGATCATCCCCATCACCATGGCCATGTTGATGAACACATAAAGGAAGAAGGTGATCGTCACCCCCATGCCGAGCAAACACCCGAAGTGTGATCTGGACCTGAATGAAATGGCGATTCCGTAGATCAGCAACAGCACATAGAGCGCCAACAACCCTAACCCGCCGATCAGGCCCAGTTCTTCCGACAGCATGGTGAAAATGAAATCGGTCTGCATCTCCGGCAAAAAATTGAGGTGGCCTTGGGTTCCCTGCATAAAGCCGCGCCCGGAAAGCCCGCCCGAACCAAACGCGATCTTGGATTGGATGATGTGATAGCCGGCGCCCAAGGGGTCGCTTTCAGGGTTAAGGAAGGTCAACACCCGTTTGCGTTGGTATTCATGCAGGAGCTGCCAAGCGATGGGTGCCGTCGCCAGGCCCAAGACGCCGACCAGGCTGAATTTCCATATCCTGACCCCGGCCATGAAGAATAGACCGGCGGCGGTAATCAACAGGATCAAACCGGTGCCGAGATCGGGCTGTCGCAACACCAATGTGGTCGGCGCAGCAATAATTAACAGCGGCATGATCAGAAACGTCGGGCGGCTAACGTCGTCGATACTGCCGCCGTTGAAATACCGGGCCAACGCCAACACCATGGCGATTTTCATCAATTCCGAAGGCTGCAGGTTGATAAAACCAACATTGATCCAACGCCGCGCGCCCATGCCCATATACCCGGAGATATCGACAGCGACCAACAACAGCAGCACCACGAAATAGATAGCGTACGCATACCGTAGCCAAAGGCGGGTATCGATAACGGCAACGCAAATCATCACCAAAACGCCGAAGCCGAACCTGAGCGCATGAGGCCTGGCCCAGGGATTGACGTCACCGCCGCCGGCGGAATACAGCATGGCGAACCCCACCGAGGCCGTCACCATGACGATAAGTACAAAAAACCAGTGAATTTGCCAGAGTTTCTGGCGAAAGGTCAGTTCCGGGGCGCCGAAGACGTGATCACTCATGGCCGCCTACCCCTTGCCCCGGTATTTGTCGGTGGCGGGCGTCGACACCTGTTGCCCAGTCTCCGGCTTAAGCCCCGGATCGCCGTCCGGAAGGATTCCCGGCTTCGCCGAATTGCGCCGCTGGGCCTCGGCCAAAATGTCCCGCGCGATCGGGGCGGCCACCGAAGAGCCGCCGCCGCCATGCTCGACGACAACGGAAACCGCGTACCGAGGCTTGTCGATGGGCGCGAAGCCGACGAACATCGCGTGGTCGCGTTCCCGCCACGGGATATCCTTGTTTTTCCTGACCCCTTCTTCGCGTTCCGCCTTGGTAATACGCCGCACCTGAACGGTCCCGGTCTTGCCGGCCATTTGCCGCCCTTTTGTTTTGATCCGGGCTTTAAAGGCGGTGCCTTGGGGATTGTTGACGACGCCGTTCATGGCTTGGCGGACCAGTTCAAGGTGGGCCGGCAACAACCCCAGGCTCTCGGGAACCGGATCATCGTCATGATCGCCTTTCGGTATGGAATCGAAGGGATCGAGTTCGGGGTCCAACCGGGGCCGCGTCAACCGGGGCGTCACCTTGACCCCACCGTTGCCAAGCCTTGCCGCCATCACCGCCATTTGCAGCGGTGTCGATAGTAGATAGCCCTGCCCGATCCCGATCAAAACGGTTTCGCCTTGTTGCCAGGGCGCATTCAAGGCCTTTTTCTTCCATTTTCGGGAAGGCACCAACCCCGGCTTCTCGCCAGGCAGGTCAAGACCCAGGACATCGCCAAAACCGAAGCGCCTGGCCATGGCCGCGATGCGATCGATCCCGGTGCGCCGGGCGACTTCGTAGAAATAAACATCGCAGGATTGCATGATGCCGTTGAAGGCATCCATCCACCCGTGCCCATTCTTCTTCCAGCAATGGAAGGTGGCATCGCCGAGTTCCATTTCACCGCTGCAATGAATCCGGTTATCCGGCCCGATGATGCCTTTTTCCAGCGCCGCCAGCAGAACAATCATTTTAAAAGTCGAGCCGGGTGAGAACTGACCGCTGAGCGCCTTGTTGGTCAACGGCGACTTCGGGTCGGACGTCAACTGGGTCCATTCCTCGTTGCTGAGGCCGGTGTTAAAGGCATTGGGGTCAAAGGCCGGAGTCGAAACGAGGGACAATATGTCGCCGTTATGGATATCCATGACCACCGCGGCGCCGCTTTGGTCACCAAACCGCTTGGAGACCATTTTCTGTAATTCCAAATCGATGGTCAGCACGACCTGTTCACCGGCTTGGCCGTCCTGGCGCGATAGCTCGCGGATCACATGGCCGAAGGCATTGACCTCAACCTGTGACGAGCCGCCGGTGCCGCGCAGTTGAAGATCGTAGACCTTTTCGACCCCGGCCTTGCCAATGCGGAAACCCGGTAGCTCCAACAGCGGATCGCCGGTCACTTCCTTGGGCGACACGGCGGCGACATAGCCAAGCACATGCGCCGTTTCCGGGCCAAAGGGATAATGGCGGCTTTGGCCGACATCGATGTTAACGCCGGGAAGATCCGGGGCGTTGACCTCGATCTTGGAGACGACCTGCCAGTCCAAATTTTCGCGAACCGTGGTCGGCACAAACCGGCGATTATGTTTCACCTCGCGGAGGATGCGCCGCCGCTCGCCTGCGCTGATCGGAATGATACGGCTCAGGACATTCAAGGTGGCCTCGATGTCCGGGGTATCCTCGGCATTCAAAAGGACACGGTAATTTTGCTGATTATCGGCCATGGCAACGCCGAAACGATCAACGATGTGGCCGCGCGGCGGCGGCAGCAATCGTAAATTGATGCGGTTTTCCTCGGCCAGCACGCGATACCGTTCGGCCTCGATCACTTGCAAATAATACATGCGCGCCGCCAGCCCCGACAGCAGCACCGCCTTGCCGCCAATAAGAAGGGCGGCGCGTCGGCTGAACAGCTTGTGGCGTTCGGAATCCCGATGCATATCAATCCTGTCTCAGGAACGCGCGTTGCCAGCGCATAAAAACCCAGGCGATGACCGGAAAGCAGCCCAGAGTCATCAAATACTGAAAAAATGCCGTCTTCGGCTCGACCAGGGTGAGGTTGAGAATGGAAATCGCCAACCAGTAAAATATCGCCGCCCCCGCTGCGATCAACGAGAACCCGAGCCAGAGGATGAAAAACGACTTGCCAATGAAAAACTGCTTTTGCGAAAGCACCGCGCCATAAACCGCCAGAAACACCAACGCGTTC
>DASCOC010000187.1:0-7691 GCA_036011805.1 Rhodospirillales bacterium | reverse complement strand
CCCCGCCCAGTGATCAGACAACAGGAAACATGGAATTGACCAAACATTTCAATGCGCCGCTTTCGGAACGTGACCCGCTGATCGCCGAAGCCCTCGGTGATGAAAAAAACCGGCAACAAACCCAGATTGAGCTTATCGCGTCGGAGAATATCGTCAGCCGGGCGGTACTCGATGCCCTGGGCCATGAAATCACCAATAAGACTCTCGAAGGATATCCCGGCGCGCGATTTCATAGCGGCGGACGTTTCGCGGATATCACCGAACAGGCCGCCATCGACCGGGCGAAAGAATTGTTCGGTTGCACCTATGCAAACGTCCAGCCCCATTCCGGCAGCCAGGCTAACTTGGCCGTGTTCTTCGCTTTGCTGAAGCCCGGCGACAGGATTCTAAGTCTCGATCTTGCCGCCGGCGGCCATTTAAGCCACGGCCTGGGGGCAAATCTTTCCGGGCGTTGGTTTGAGGCCCATCACTATGGCGTAGAACGTGAAACCGGCCTTATCGATTATGACAAGGTCGAAAAAAATGCCGCTGATGTCCACCCCAAACTCCTGATTGCCGGCGGGTCGGCCTATCCCCGTGAAATTGACTTCGAGCGGATGGCGGCCATTGCCAAAAAAGTGGATGCCCTTTTCCATGTTGATATGGCGCATTTTGCCGGCCTCGTCGCCGGCGGCGTCCATCCGTCGCCGCTGCCCCATGCCGATATCGTAACCTGCACAACGACCAAAACCCTGCGCGGGCCCCGTGGCGGGGTCATTCTTTCCAACAAGAGTGACGGACAGCGCAAGCTTCAGTCCGCCGTATTCCCCGGCGTGCAGGGAAGCCTTCATACCCAAGTGATCGCCGCGAAGGCCGTCTGTTTCGGCGAGGCCCTGGCGCCGGCGTTCAAATCCTACGCCGCCCAGGTCCGGTCGAATGCGAGAACCTTGGCGGAAACCCTTACCGGCCGCGGCATCCAAATTGTTTCCGGCGGCACCGATACGCATGTGGTGCTGCTGGATTTATCCGGCCAGGGCCTGACCGGTGGCGCGGCGGAGAAAATTCTCGAAGCCTCGAACATCACCACCAACAAGAACCCGATCCCCTTTGATTCCGCGAAACCGGCCGAATGGGTAGGGTTGCGCCTGGGCTCAAGCGCCGCGACTACCCGAGGGTTGAAAGAGGCGGAATTTTCCGAACTCGGTGACATCATCGCCGATCTCATTACGGCGGCGACTTCCGGCGATACGGATAACGCGATCGCAAATGCGCAACAGAGGTGCGCCCGGTTATGCGAACAGTTCCCGCTCCCAACGTAAACGCGACCTGAAACAATCAAGCAAAAGGAGACGAAACCCGTGGCCCTTACCATCGGCGACAAGGCCCCCGATTTTAATTTACCCACCGACGGCGACGGCATGCTCAAGCTCAGCAGCCTCAAGGGTAAAAAAGTCGTGCTCTATTTTTATCCCAAGGATTCGACGCCCGGCTGCACCACCGAGGCCCGGGATTTCCGCGATCGCATCAAGGACTTCGAAAAAAACAGCGCCGTGATCGTCGGCGCCTCCAAGGACAGCGTCAAACGGCACGATAACTTCAAAGCCAAGCAGTCGATCCCGTTCGCCCTGGTTTCCGATGAAGAAGGCACGCTTTGCGATGCCTATGGCGTCTGGGTGCAGAAAAAACTGTACGGCCGCGAGTACATGGGGATCGAACGGGCGACGTTCCTGATTGACGCCAAGGGGGTCATTCGCGAGATTTGGCACAAGGTCAAGGTCAAGGGTCACGCCGACGCCGTCCTGGATGCCGTCAAAGGCTTATGACGCCTCCCTTGTCCTCCCTGCCAACATCCCTGGCCGAGGCCGCCTGCGTCGTCCTCCGCTCGCCCGACCCGGCAACCAAGGTTGCTTTCTCGCCGGCGCCGACGTAAACCAGGAAAACGGCGACGGCAAGACGGCGGTGGAAATCGCCATCGACGAGAGCCATTTCAAGATCGCCCATTATCTTCTCGGCTGGCGCAATCGCGACCTGGGGCAACGGCGCCCCCGGCTCGTTTTCCCGCCGCCCCAGGCCTATTATCAAGAGCCCCCGGTTCAAGAGCCCCCGCCCCAACCCGTCGTCGCGCCGACGCCGACGCCGCCAGTGGTGGCAACGGAACCCGCGCCGGTCGTGACCGCCATCGTCACCCCCGAACCGGTGCCTGCCACCGCGCCGCCGGCGGTGACGCAATCCCCCCCGGAAACCCCAACCCAAATGGAATCGGCCGCCGTGCAGGCGCCGGAACCCACGCCGGTCGAGACCGCCATCGTCACCCCCGAACCGGTGCCTGCCACCGCACCGCCGCCGGCAACGGAATCCGGCCCCGGTTTGTTTGAACGCGTCACCGAGTACTTTTCCAGCCCCCCCGAGGACGCGAACACCTCGACGGAAATGAAACCCGCCGCAATACCGGAACCCGAACCGCCGCCTCAACCCGAACCTCCGCCTCAGCCCGTACCGGCTACGGTGTCGGCAACGGAAATCGCCCAGGCCGCCCCGGTGGCGGCCGTGGCCAAGGTGGCGGCACCGGATCGGCGCATTGAACCCGTCCTCGGCCGTTCCTTGCGGCTGGGCAAGCCGATGGCCGCGGCGCGCGCCAAGGCCTGTCTCGAGAAAAAATCGCGGCATTTATGGATTTGCATCGAACCGGTCGACTGGCCGGATGAAATCGCCGACGTGTTTCAGGTGCGTTCGAACTTATACCGGGGCACCCAGGCCATTGTCCGCTATGAGGACGGCGGCGCCAGCCAGATTCACACCTTGTTTTCGGCACCTTTTTTCGATGCCGTATCCACGTATTTCGCCGGCCGCTTGGGCACGCCCGGCACGCAGATCGACAACTGGGCACACTTTCCGGTCGAACCCAATCGCCCCAACCGGACGCTGCGCTGGCCGGGCCCTGGGGGCAGCATCCTCGAAATCCGCCAGATTGATGATCTTAGCAGGTCCTTTCAACCGGACACCGAACACGGCGTCGTCAGAATTTACGGTTTGGACTCCGGCCCGGTGCTCCGGGATATCTCGTGGTCGGATTTCATGGGCACGAAAATCCCGGTTCAAAAAATCAAATGAGCTGATTGTTCATCGTCAGGGCGATGATGAGGGGGAATGGCGCAGCCAGGGTTCTTGGCGAGATAACGTTTTATGTCCGCTTATGGCTATTAGCGGACTCTTTGGGACGTAGCGAAAAACGTCTGCTTACCCCCCGAAAGCGAACTTCGCCCTACTGACACCTGTTAACCGCCCCCCTACCCGACCCCCTTATCCAATAAGCTCCAGCCACTGCTGCTCCGTCAGCGTCGCGACGCCCAGGTCGGCGGCTTTTTTCGCCTTGGAGCCGGCCTCAGTACCGACGATGACGTAATCGGTTTTTTTCGACACACTGCCGGCGACCTTGGCGCCCAAGGCCTCGGCTTTGGCTTTGGCCTCGGCGCGGCTTAAATTTTCCAGCGTTCCGGTAAAGACAACCGTCTTGCCGGCGACCGGCGACGATGAAGTATCCGGGGCCTCGAAATCCTCCACCGTCAGCAATTGGCCTAACGCATCGAGGACGTCGCGGTTGTGGGCCTCGGCGCAGAACCCCAACAGGTCATCGGCCACCGACGGGCCGATGCCGTCGATATTGGTGAGTTCCAAGTACGCTTCCCCATCGCGGTCCTGGGCCGCCTCCATCTCAGCCCGCCAGCCCGCCAACGAGCCATACTGCTTGGCCAGCAGCCGGGCATTGGCCTGGCCGACCTGGCGGATGCCGAGGGCATAGATAAAACGGTCGAGCGGAATAACCCGGCGTTCGTCCAAGGCGGCGGCCAGGTTGCTGGCCGACTGCTCGCCCCAGCCGTCGCGGCCGGCGATATCGTCGATATGATCATTTAAACGGAAGATATCCGCCGGGGTTTCGATCAGCCCGTCTTCGAGGAAGGCGATGATGTGCTTCACGCCGAGGCCCTCGATATCGAAGGCATTGCGGGATACGAAGTGTTTTAAGCGTTCCAGCCGTTGCGCCGGGCAAATCAGGCCGCCGGTGCAGCGTTTCGCCACTTCGCCGTCTTCGCGGATGGCGAGGCTGCCGCATTCGGGACAGGTGTCGGGGAATTGGTAGGGTTTTGAGCCCTTCGGCCGTTTGTCCAGGACCACGGAGACCACCTGCGGGATGACGTCGCCGGCGCGCTGGATAATGACGGCATCGCCTGCGCGGACATCCTTGCGGGCGATTTCATCTTCGTTGTGTAAGGTGGCGCGGCTGACCTGGACGCCGCCGACGGTGACCGGTTCCAGATTGGCGACCGGGGTCAGAGTGCCGGTGCGCCCGACCTGGATGGTGATGTCCTTGAGCACGGTTTCCGCCTTTTCGGCCGGGAACTTGTGGGCGATGGCCCAACGCGGCGCCCGGCTGACGTTGCCTAAGCGGTCCTGCCAATCGAGCCGGTTGACCTTGTAGACCATGCCGTCGATCTCATAATCGAGACCGGGGCGTTTTTCGACCGTATCGGTGTAGAATTCGAGGCAGCCTTCGACCGAACCCTTAAGCACCGCCAGCGGATTGGTTGGGAACCCCCATTGCCTGAGCTTTTCCAGGAAATCCCAATGGGTGTCGGCGACCGGCTCAGACACCTCGCCCCAGGCATAGGCGAACAGGCTGAGCGGGCGGGACGCGGTGACGCCGGGGTCTTTCTGGCGCAGCGACCCGGCGGCGGCGTTGCGGGGATTGGCGAAGACTTTGTCCTCGGCCTTTTCCTGGGCCTTATTGAGCTTGGCGAAGTCCTTGCGGGTCATAAAGACCTCGCCACGAATTTCCAGGACCTTGGGTGTCTCTTGGGGCGCGTCTTTCAGCGTCTTCGGGATGTCGGACAGGGTTTTCAGGTTTTCGGTGATGTCCTCGCCGGTGGCGCCGTCGCCGCGGGTGGCGCCTTGGACGAATTTTCCATTTTCATAACGCAACGACACCGACAGGCCGTCGATCTTGGGCTCACAGACGATCTCCACCGTCTCGTCCTCATCCAGGCCCAGAAACCGCCGCACCCGGTTGACGAACTCGATCACATCATCATCGGAGAAGGCGTTGCCCAACGACAGCATCGGCACGTTATGGGGGACCTTGCCGAACCCCGCCGCAGGCGCCGCGCCGACGGACCCGGTCGGGCTGTCGGGCCGGGCGAGATCGGGAAAGGCCGTCTCGATAGCTTCCAGCCGTTGCCGCAGGGCATCGTATTCGGAGTCGCTGATGGTGGGCGTGTCTTTCTGGTAATAGAACTTGTCGTGCGTGGCGATGTCTTCGGTGAGGGCGTCCAACTCCGCCGCCGCTTCCAGGGGGGTCAGGACGTCGATAAGGGTGCCCCGGAGATTCTCGCCCCCCTTTTCACTCACGGACCGGCGCCTTCAAGCAGGCTGTCGGCGGCGGCGCGGGCTTCGTCGGTGACCTTGGCGCCGGCCAGCATCCGGGCGATTTCCTCTTTGCGCTCGGACTCGCTGAGCGCGCCGACGTTGGTCAACACCCCCGGATCAACATCCGACTTGCTCACCAGCCAGTGATGGGTGCCGCGCGCCGCGACCTGCGGCGAGTGGGTCACGACCAGCACCTGGCAGCCGCCGGACAAGCCTTCGAGGCGTTCGCCGACGGCATCGGCGACGGCGCCGCCGACACCTGAATCGACCTCATCAAAGACCAGCGTCGTCACCGGGTCGGCCTCGGCCAGAACCGCTTTTAAGGCGAGCGTGAAACGGGCCAGTTCGCCGCCCGATGAAATTTTGCCCAATGGCCCCGGCGGGTTGCCGGGGTTTGTCGACACCTGAAAGGCGACCTTGTCGAAACCATCCACGCCCCAGGCATCTTCGGGAATATTTTTGATCGCGGTGGAGAACGTCGCCTTGTCCAGCTTCAGGGGCTTCAGTTCCGCCGCCACCGCCTTATCCATCTTGGCCGCCGCTTTTTTCCTGGCCTGACTTAATTGGGACGCCGCCTTCTGATAACCCTCCCGCGCCGCCGTCTCCGCCGCCGCCAATTCCGCCAACCTGGCGTCGGCGTCTTCCAACGCCTCCACTTGGCCTGCCATTTGGGCGGCCAAGGCGGCGAGGCCATCGACCTCGACGTTATGCTTGCGGCCGAGCGCACGCAGCGCGAACAACCGTTCCTCGGCGTTCTCCAGGGACCCCGGGTCCATGTCGAGGCCGGCGGCGACGATTTCCAGAAGCGCATCGGCTTCGGTGGCTTCCGATTGGGCGCGGACCAGGGCGGCGATGGTGTCGGCCAGCCGCCCTTCGGATTTCTCGGCGACCTGTTCCAACCGGCCTAATGCGCCCTGAAGCTGCGACAGCGCGCCGCCATCGCCCCGGCTATCCCCTCTCAGGCCGTCGGCGGCGGCGTTCATGGCCTCGACCAACTGCTCGGCGTTCATCATTAAGGTCCGCTTTCCGGCCAGTTCGGATTCTTCACCCGCCTTCGGGTCCAGCGCCTTTAATTCCTCCAAGGCGTGGGTGATGTAATCCTGATCCCGCCGCGCCGCCTCCATGTCGGCCTCGGCCTGGGCGTGGGCCTCGGTGGCTTCCCGCCACTGAGCAAAGGCGGTGCGCACGGTGTCCAGCTTGGCGCTTAAAGCCCCGTAGGAATCCAGCAAGGGACGGTGGGCGGCTTCGTTCAGCAGGCGTTGGTTTTCGAACTGGCCGTGGACTTCGACAAGGGTTTCGCCGACTTCCTTCAACAACTGGACGCTGACCGGCTGATCATTGATGAAGGCCTTGGAGCGTCCATCCTTGCCCAACATCCGGCGCAGCACCAGGGAGTCTTCATCCAACGCCATCCCGTGCCGGGTAAGAACGTCGATCGCCGGGTGATCGTCGCTGACATCGAAGGCCGCCGTTACCGACGCCCCATCGGCGCCATGACGGACCAGCCGGGCGACGGCCCGCTGGCCCAGCGCCAATCCCAGGGCGTCCAGCAGGATGGATTTCCCGGCCCCCGTTTCACCGGTCATCACACTTAAACCGGCCTCGAAGGTCAGATCGAGGCGGCCAATCAAAACGACATCGCGGATCGAAAGAGTCGTCAGCATGACGCCAACCAAATCCGGGGCCAAATCGTCAGCATGACGGCGACCAAATCCGGGGCCAAAACTTCAGCATGCCAACCCCATCCGTCACCAAATCTTATACCAGGGTTTTTCTGGTTCGATATTCGGTCCAGCCACCTTGTTGCCCATCATCTTGTAGGAATCAAGATACCACTCGCTGCCGGGGAAGTTATGGCCCAGGACCGATGCCGTCTTCCTCGCCTCCTCCTTCAGCCCAAAGGCGAGGTACGCTTCGGTTAAACGGTGCAGGGCCTCGGGGACATGGGTCGTGGTCTGGTAATTGTCGATGACGGCTTTAAAGCGGTTGATGGCGGCAAGGTACTGGCCCTGGGTGTGATAGTAACGGCCGATTTCCATTTCCTTACCGGCCAGATGGTCGCGGGTCAGGTCAATCTTCAACTTTGCGTCTCGCGCGTATTTGCTCTTCGGGTAACGCTTAATCAATTCGTCGAGGGTGGACAGCGCCAGTTGGGTCATTTGCTGATCGCGGGCAACGTCGGAAATCTGTTCGTAATAGCTCAACCCCTTGAGGTAAAAAGCATAGGGAACGTCCCGGCTGGTGGGGTGCAACTGGACGAACCGTTCCAGCCACACGATGGCATCGTCATA